>PMJN01000437.1 GCA_003157445.1 Micrococcales bacterium | reverse complement strand
CCCCGTGTTCCAGGGCCCCGACCAGTTCCTGTGGGGCGCCGACAACGGCGCCGCGCTGGGCACCGTCCTGGAAGCGGGGATGACCTCAGGGGGCGCGCTGGCCCGGGACGGCGCGCAGAACACCGCGTTCTTCTTCCATCAGATGGGCGCCAGCCACCTCGCCGTGCCCGAGGGGGCGCGGGCCGGTGTGCGGGCCGTCTTCGTGCACTGGGTCGACGCCCTCAACTGGAACACCACCAAGAAGATACCGAACGGTGCGATGCTCAGGGTCGGCGACAACCCGCTGACTCCGGGGCGGGACGACACCGGACAGCCCAATTTCAACGGGCGCGACGTGCAGTGGCTGCTGAAGGGGTCGTTCAGCACCAACGAGCAGGTCACCGGGTATTCCGGCCTGTCGCTGGGCCATCTGCGCCAGGACTTCAACGCCCTGGCCCAGGGCGTGCACGCCAAAACCATCAAGACCTCCCAGTTCGGGCAGGCCGGCGGCCAGCTCGGCCTGTGGCAGGGGGTCCTGACCAGCCAGTACAACGACATCCTGCTGACCCACGCACTGGAGAAGGATGAGAGGGTCCGGGCGCAGAAGATGTGGGCTTCCTTCGTCGTGGACGTCCTGACCGCGCCAATCCCCGGGGACAAGGCATTCGAGGGGCTCAACTCGACCTTGGCGAAGATGGCCACCACCGGAGTCGGCGCGGGCCAGGACGCCACAGCCGACTCGATGCTGGACACCGCCTTCCCCCAGGACGCGAACGTCAAGGCCGCACTGGTCAAGGCCGGGGTTGTTGCGGACGCCGGGTACGCCGACGGCAAGGCCCTGCTGGTCCAGTGGGCCATGGAGAGCGGCATGATCGACAAGGTGCTCATCGACCGGCAGTGGGGCGACCACCTCCCGGCCGGCATCACCGCCAAGAAACCGTACGGTTACACCGTCGACCCCAAGGCCGCCGGCGAAGCGTTCCGGGAGTTCGTCCAGGAGGACGGTGCCGCCGCGCTGAGTGAACTGGGCCTGAACGCCACCTACCTTGAGGAGTTCGCCATCGACCCCGCCGCCAAATACGACGAATCGAAGTACCTCGGATGATCAAGCGACTGGCAGCCTTCTGCGGCCTTGCCCTGACCCTTGCCCTGCTGTCCGGATGCGCCCACAACACCACACCACCACCACCGGGACCACTGACCGTCAAAGACGACCACGGGGCAACCCTGCTGAGCATAGGCCCGCTGAAAGACAGCAAACCCGCAGAACCATACTTCCTCAGCCCGGGCGACGACATCATGTCCGCCGCCGGCCAGAAGAACTACCACGCCGACACCGGCATCATCACGCTGTACGCGGGCCGACTTTCCCAGGAACGCTACCTGTTCGCCGCCGCTACCGGAATCGAATCGTCGGTGCGCGATGTCGCCACTGATCTGCAGCCCATCACCGTGGGCGGCCAGCCGGCCGTCGGGGTCAAATGCACCAACAGCAGCGCGGCGGCCACGACGTACGCCGTGGTGATCTTCCACACCGCCACCGGCACCGTCTGGTTCAACCTGTCGGCCGACACGGCACAGTTCGACAAGACCTGGGCCGCGCTCACCTCATCGATGAAAGTCGCCAAGACCGTGCCCCTGGCGGCCGGGACCGATCTGCAGGCCAATACCCACGACACCAAGAAATACCCCACCTGCACCGCCCCATGACACCCCCACAACGGGACGAATCCAATACGTCCAAATGGGCGCTGTGATGCCTGCCCCACGGTGGGCGATAGGCGGCGGAAAGACACACCTCTCGACCATCGCTGAACGAGCGGATCGCGGCAACGGTGCACGTTCGCTAGCCGTCTCCTCCAGCGTGGGGTATCTGGGTAGTCACGGAACCAACGGGTGGATTCTTGACCAGCGCCTAGTCCCCGCGCCGCGTAGCCGATGCGAGCCCCGCAGCTACCGTTGAGAAGAGCACCCATCCCAACACCACTAACGCCGGAACTGTCCACATCGCAGCACCCGTGGCGGTGTACTTCTCCTGTCCTGTGCTGAGAAAGGGGAGCCATTGATCAAGGAGATACAGTTCCGGCCGGAAGGGCACAAGGGCGGGCGATCCCTTGGTGCCCACGAACTGCGAACGCATAGGCAACAGGATGAGGGAGCCCAGCACCCAGAATGCGAGTAGCCACCTGAAGGCTCGGCTGGGCTGATAGCCGTAGCCGGTGACGTGTTGCTGCAACCAAGACCACGCGCGTGCCATTGCGCTTCCGCCGGATCGCTGCCGACGCTCGTTCTCAATCAGCGTTTCCGTCGCCGCCCGTGGATGACCGCTGCGACGGTACACGCCGGCCAGCATGAGGAAGGCCCCCGGTGAGTGCTTCGTTGGGTCTGGGGTGAGCAACTCCAAGCGGTCGTTGACGGGGACTTCTGCTGGACCCGGCAGGATGGCGATGGTTTGCGCACCATCAAGGTCCAGGCTCAATGGTTTTCCCTTCGTGCTGCCAATGCTCAGCGTGCCCAGTCCAGCACCACGAAGGTCGAGCCGCATGGGGGTGGCTTCTAAGCCCAGCAGGTCCAGATCGTCGACCCGAATGCGCTCCAATATGAGCTCGGAACATCCCCGGAAGTCGGTTATGTCGAGTGCCTGCGCGTGAACACCCGCCAGGTTGGCTAGGGCGTCCACCTGGCGCATCTCCGTGGACACGCGCAGGCTGACCGCGCTCACATCCACCATGCGCATGCCTCCCGAAAGGCTGCCGGCGACTTCCAGGGGTTTCTGGATCTCTGCCCCGTCGAGAAGCAGCACATCACCGATGTCTGGCCCCGGTTCACCTGCCGCGAATAGGCCATCGAGGTGAACCGACTCGGCGCGCAGGTCGACGGCGCGGAGAGAAGTTGCACCACGGTCCACCGTGAAGGACTGCGAGATCTTGGCCCCGTCAAGCAGAAGCCCATCGCCATTGATACGGCGGCCGATGTCCACGCCGCCGCCGATCTCGCAGCCGAATAGCGACATCCCCGGTATGGGCGGCGAACCCTCAGGCGTCCACCCGGAATACACCTTCAGGTCACCATCGATCGAGGCTCGATCGCACCAGATTGCCATGCCCAGCTCCCCCTCGGGTGGAGCGACAACGGCGTCTTGCCCAACGATGAAGCTGCCGCGGACGTGCGCCGATGTGAAGTTCACCGGACCTGACACTTCGAGGCCACCTAGGCGGTGTCCCAGTTCCACCGATCCGTCGATTTGGCTGCCCCTGCCGTCCAGAGCCGCATACCTAGCGCCCCGTCCGTGCAGCTTCCCTTCGAGCGCAACTCCGCCGAAGTGACCGTTTCGGAGGCTGATGCCGCCGACCACGACCGAGGACCTAATATCGACTTCGCCGACGATCTCGGCGCGGTCGAGATCCACCGCAGGATGCATGACGCTTCCGTGCACACTGCTGTCATGAATCCAGACGTACTTCGCGGTACTGCCCTGCATTAGCAGAGGACCGCCTAAAATGCATTTGTCAATCACGTGGACTGGACCGCTGATCCGTGCGTCCTCGAGGTTCACCGCCCCGATAATCTCAGGGACAACGGCTAGCTGCTTGAGGCTCAGTGCTCGGGAAATCTGGACACCCCTAGCGTCGAAACTCTCACAGCCGCACTTAGTGACCGTCAAGTACTGGGTGGCCAGCCCGCTTACGTCTATCGCCGATTCACCGAAGGCGCAGCCCTCAAGCCGGACTGCTTCTCTGATGCGCCCGTCCGCCAAGGAAAGTCCGTTCGGTATCTCGCAATCGAGAAAGACCAACGAACGCCCCTGTAACCCATTCAATCGCAACTCGTCTTGGAAGTGGCACCCCTTGAACGTAAGGGCAACTGCTAAGGCGGCGTCTCTGAGGTCCAGAACACCCTGGACCGTGGCATCTGTGAGGGTGTTGTCGGTCGCGTCTGTTGATGATGGCGGCGTCACTGTGGGTGGGGATGTGTTGAGTTGAAGAAGGGCCCCGCCGGATGTTTCCGGCGGGGCCTTGGTGGTCATGGTGTCGCGCTGGTGGTCACTCTGTCGTGACTTCGGTGACGGCTGTTCTTGCTGAGGACTCGTCAACGATGGTCTTGTTGGTCGCGAACGCTGCTACGAGGGCTTGGACGGCGAGGTTGTTCACGGCTCGGGGGATCCCTCGGCTGACTTGGTGGATCAGCGCGACCGCGTCGTCGGAGAACAACGTGTCGGATCGGCCGGCGAGTTTGAGGTGGTGGGTCAGGTAGCTTTTGGTCTCGGGCTCGCTCATCCCGGTCATGGTGTAACGCAACGCGATCCGTTGGTCCAGGGCGGCGAAGGTGCCGAGCTTGATCCGTCTGCGCAGGGTGGGCTGGCCGACCAGTAGGCACGCGAATGGTGAGTGGGAGTCCATATCGGCGCTGGTGAGCAGGCGGAGCTCTTCGAGCTGCTCGATACCCAACAGGTGGGCCTCATCAAGGACTAGGACCACGGTGCGGCCGCGTTCGTGTTCCTCGGCGGCGAGCATCTCGGTGGTTTGTGGGATCAGCGCTGCCTTATGGAAACGGGGGACCCCACCCAGGGCGGTGACGATCCCGGAGTAGAGGCCTCGGCCACCGACGGCGGGGTTGCCCAGGTAGATGGTGGTGTGCCGGGATGCGTCAAGCCCGGCCAGGGCTGCGCGGATCGCAACGGTCTTGCCGGCGCCGACCTCGCCGGTGACTACGCCCAGGGCGCGTTCGCTGATACACCAGCTGATCCGGGCGACGGCTTCGGCGTGGCTGGTGTGGCGGTGCAGCATCTGGGGGGCCAGGGCCCGGCCGAAGGGCATCTTTGTGAATCCGTAGTGGGGTTGCAGTTGGGAAAGGCTCACTGGTGCTCCTTGGAGTCGTTGCTGGCGGTGGGGTCAAGTAGCTGGAGGAGGTCGAGCTGTCCGGGAATGGCCACCTGGCCCGCGACAGCCGGCCCCGGGCTGGGTGGCAGCAGGGTGGCGAACGACGCGAGCTCGGCCTCGAGCCCGGTGTCGGGGCCGCTGCTTGGGCTGGTCGTGGGGCTGGTGATGTCAACGGTGTCAGCGGTTTTGGTGGTGTGTCGGCCCGCGTCGGTGTACCTCACTGGTGGTTCGGCCAGCGTGGCGGTGTGTCGGTCGCGGACCAGGGCGAGGTAGTCGATCCCGGTGGGTGGCGCTGGGTGGGGGCTGGTTTCGGGTTTGGCGGCGGGGTGGACGTGGCGGCCGATCTGGTGGCCGACAGCGGCGCCCATATCGCGGCCTTGGTAGCGGACCTGGAGGTCGGTCAGGTCAAAGGGATCGAAGACGAGCTCGACGCGGCGTCCGACCAGGGCGGCGTCCACTTCGTAGGTGTTACCGAACAGGGATACCGTCGCGGTCTTGGCGACCAGGCGACGCTCGGACCACAAGAACGCTTCATGCAGTGCTGCTGGGGTCGGGATCACGGGCGGGACGGTCGTGGTGAACCGGGCCAGTGGTGTCTGCCCGGTCTCGGAGTGGACACGCTGGTGGTAAACGGTCTCGACCCAGGCGGTGAACAGCTCGTTCAGCTGCTCCAATCCCTGGATCTTGGCCAGTGCGCCGGGGACGGCGAGCTCGATGAGGAACTGTTCACGCACGGTCCGGAAGACCCGTTCGATCTTTCCCCTGCCGGCGGGTTCGCGGGGTTTGGAATGGGTCAGCTGGATGCCCAGGACAGCCAGCGCCCGCAAGAGCTGTTTAGAGATCATCGCCGATCCGTTGTCGAGGTAGACAACTTTGGGGATCCCACGGCAGGACAGGCCCGCGCGCAGTGCGGCTTCGAGCCGGACGGTGTCTTCGCTGTGGCCCCACCGGTATCCGGTTAGGGCCCGGGAGTGGTCGTCGATGAACGCGAACAGGTACGTCTTGCGGCCGGCCACGACCGGGCCGTGCAACGCGTCCCCGGTCCAGCGGTCGTTGGGGGCGGCGGCTTCGAATCGGCCGAACGCTTTAGGGGGCGTGCCGTCGGGGCGGGTATTGAGCTCCAGGCGGGCGAGGTGTCTTTGCAGGGTCCGCGCCGAGGGCGCCCAGCCCGCATGAGCGCCCAGGATCACCGCGACCTGGGCGGCGGTCCGTGCGGGGACCTCCCGTTTCAACGCCGCCGCCAACTCCAGCACCGACGCCGCCGTGCGGGGCTCGGCGCGGCGGGCGCTGGGGACCAGGGCATCGAACCCGCCCGCGTTCCAGGCCCGGATCCACCGGTCCAACGTGACCCGGGAAACCCGGACCTGGTCCCCGAACGGACCCAGATGGTCCAGTTCAGCGAGCTCGCGCACCAGTGGCCCGCGTTGACGCGTCGTCAGCCCGGGGTCGGCCACCGGGCGGATCAGCGCATACCGGAACAACCCGATCTCCTGTGCCCGCTGCGCGCGGTCACCCTGACCGGCGCCGCTGCTTCGTTTGTGGCTCATCGCCCACCTCCACCTTGAGAAAATCCGTCAAGGTCGGAGCCTGTCGGGCCCAGCGACGCCCGCCCAGAGTCAGCTCGTGTTGCTCACCAGGCCACCGGCGGGCGCCAGCAACAGACCGGCACTGGCCCACGAGGCGAACTCCCACGGCGGGCGCGGCGAGAGCCGGCGGACCCCTGCCGCGCCAGCTCGGCCCAGGGCCTCCAACGCGTCGGCGAACACCGACTCCCGCGGCAGCAGCGGACCAGCCTGCGGGTCAAGGCGATACAGCAGCACGGTAAACAACACCCGCACCTGCTCAGCCCGCACACCGAAGCGGCGCAGCCACCCCCGCACCGTTGACGCCGGCCGTCCCAGCACTGCCGCGATCGAACGATGCCCCTGCCCGGCGGCCTTGGCGAGCAACGCCGAACCAATCACCGACGCCGCATCAGCACGACGCAACAGCCACACCGCGGGCAACAACACATGCGTCTTGGCGCAACCCATGCAACTGCCCCGGCGAGGCCGATGCCGCACACCACCGACCTCCAGGCGCGAAGACCGCCACCGCGCGTGGCCCCACGGCGCCAACACACCACCACACGCAGGACAGGTCAGCCCGCCACCGAGCAGCAAACGTTCGACCACGACCACATCGGTATCTACCATCAACATTGGGGGCTCTTGGTACTTGGGCGGG
>PMJN01000531.1 GCA_003157445.1 Micrococcales bacterium | reverse complement strand
AACTGCCTTCAGGGTGGCGTTCTCCGCGAAGGTCACGCCGGTCTCGACGACCTCTGCAACGTCAGGAAACTCCCCGAGGCCGATGATCTCCAGATCGAGCTCTTCGATCAGGTCCTGCAAGATCACCTGGAGCTCACGGACCTTGTGGCCGTTTCGTGTCGCCAAGACGATCTGTCTCACGCGAGAACCCCTGCAAGTGCCCCCAGTTGCAGCTTGGTGAGCTCGGCACAGCCTACGGCGGCCAGGTCGAGAAGCGCGTTGAGCTGGTCCCGGTCGAATGGCTCGGTCTCTGCGGTGCCCTGGATCTCGACAAAAGCGCCTGTCCCGGTCAGCACGACGTTCATGTCGGTCTCCGCCGTGGAGTCCTCGGGATAGTCCAGGTCGAGCAGGGGCACCCCTTTGACCACGCCGACACTGACTGCCGCTACCGACCCCTTAAGTGGCTGGGCGTTCTTGCCGATGGCGCCACTGCGACGGCCGTTCTCGATCGCGTCTGCAAGTGCCACGTAAGCTCCGGTGATCGCGGCCGTTCGGGTCCCGCCGTCGGCCTGGAGCACGTCGCAGTCAAGGATGATCGTGTTCTCCCCCAGTGCCTTCGTGTCAATCACAGCGCGCAGGCTCCGGCCGATCAACCGCGAGATCTCGTGGGTGCGACCGCCGATGCGGCCCTTGACCGACTCGCGGTCGGACCGTGTGTTGGTGGCCCTGGGCAACATCGCATACTCGGCCGTGACCCAGCCTTCGCCGCTGCCCTTGCGCCAGCGCGGCACACCCTGGGTGAAGGACGCCGCACACAGGACGCGGGTCTTGCCGAACTCCACCAGGACGCTGCCCTCGGCGTGGTCCAGCCAGTTACGGGTAATCACAATCTCGCGAAGCTGACTTGGGGCGCGGCCATCGTGGCGAGCATCGAGTGAGGTCATGCGCCCAAGGCTAGGCGCACAGGCTCAGAGCTCGTATACGGCGTCTGCTTCGGCAAGCTCGACCTCGCCGGGCCACACCGCCTCAGCCTGGGCTCGGCATACTGCAGGGTCGTTCCACGGGGGCATGTGCGTGAGCATCAGCCGCTGCACTCCCCCAGCGTCCACCGCCGCCTGCGCCGCTCGGCTGCCCGACAGATGAATCCCCCGCGCCGCATCGCGACCGTCGACAAAGGCCGAGTCCGCCAAGGCCAAAGTTGCGTTGTGAAAGAGGACCTTCAGTCCATCGCAGGTATCTGTGTCGCCGGTGTATGCCAGCACCGCGCCATCGGCCTCGACCCGGATGCCGTAGGCCTCTGCCGGGTGAAAGACCCGGTGCGCTGTGACAGTGAAGGGCCCGATCCGGACAGACTGGGCATCGACGAGCTCTCGAAAGTCGAACTCGTGGTTCATGCCTTCAGGCGCCGCCATGTCGTAGGCCCGTGTCATCCGTTCGCCCGTGCCTGCTGGCCCATAGACGGGGATGCGGGTGCGTTCTAGGACCGTGGGACTGTACTTCTGGGCGACGTAAAGGCCGCAAAGGTCGAGGCAGTGGTCCGCGTGCAGATGGCTCAGCACCACTGCGTCAATGGCGGTGGGGGCAATGTGCCGTTGGAGTGCACCCAGAGCGCCGTTGCCGAGGTCGAGAACGAGGTTCCACGTGCGGCCCCTGAGCTCCGCCTGGACGAGGTAACAAGATGCAGGCGAGCCCGGCCCGGCCAGAGAGCCGGAACAACCCACGATGATCAGCCTCATGGTGCCGTGACCGGCTCGGGGTGCGCGCGCACAACCTCGGGGCCGAGGAACCGGTGCGCAAGACGCTCGAACTCCTGCGGGTCACCGGTGGTCACGAATTCGTGCACCGGAGGCGGCAGGTCGTCGGGCCTGAGCATCCCCGCATCGGCCAGCACGCGAAACACATCCTTGGCAGTCTCCTCCGCCGAAGAGACCAGGGTGACGTCCTGGCCCATCACATAGGAGATCACGCCGGTTAGCAGCGGGTAGTGCGTGCAACCGAGAATAAGAGTGTCGACGCCGCCAGCAGCGATCGGATCGAGATAGGAATGGGCCACGGCGAGCAGCTCGTCACCGGAGGTGACACCGGACTCGACAAACTCGACAAACCGAGGGCATGGCCGGCTCATGACCATGATCTGTGGGGCGGCGGCGAACAGGTCGACGTAAGCCTGGCTCTGATGCGTCGATTGCGTAGAAATGACACCGA
Source organism: Micrococcales bacterium (assembly GCA_003157445.1). GTDB lineage: Bacteria > Actinomycetota > Actinomycetes > Actinomycetales > Dermatophilaceae > UBA4719. Next base: position 6,553 of record PMJN01000531.1, on the reverse strand, counting down.
CCTTGTTGTTGCGGGTGGCTGCGCCGGCCCGACGTACCGCAGGACGGATGACCTCGACGACGGGGACGTCATAACGCTCCCGGGCGTCGTGCAACATCGCTGCCGAGGCGGAGTTACAGGCGATCACCAGAGCTTTCACCCCTCGGTCGACCAGCCGGTCGAGGCATTCGAGGGAGAACTTGCGAACCTCGGCAATGGGACGTGGGCCGTAGGGCTGGCGGGCGGTGTCGCCGAGATAGAGCACCGACTCGTGCGGCAGCTGGTCAAGGACCGCGCGGGCAACGGTCAGTCCACCGAAACTACTGTCAAAGATCCCGATTGGTGAGTCTGGCACGGGTCCGAGCGTAGCCGCGACGACCCGTCGACCCCCTATCCCAGTGCCCTTGGCTCGCTCACATGCCCATCAGAGCTTGGATCAAAGACTCCTGCAGCCACGTCAAGAAGTCGTAGCACCCCGCGAGATAGAGCTGGGGATCCTCCGGCGACACCGCCTCCAACCGCTCTTGGAGAGCATCAGCATCCTCGTCGGTTCGCAGCCCCAAGCGTTCCCCGAGCAACAGCCGTACATCGGTCAGCGCGACCACCATGGCCTGCGCCTGTTCCCGGTCCAGCCTGACATTGTCGCCATCGGAGTCCTGTAGCGCCGAGATCGCCTTGGCGAGGTTGGCTGCCTTGCGCTCACGCAGGCCGTACTCGGTCAGTCGGCGGAACTCGGCTGCCAGAGCCGGATCCTCACGATGCGCGCTCGGCAAGAGTCTGTCCAGAGCTGGATCGCGAGGCGCCGGCGATGAATCGTCACCCAGATCCTTTAGACGGGGCAGTCCGAGTCTGGACACCAGGTCCTCGAACAGGTCTCCGGTCTGCTCGCGAAGCACCGGCACGAGTAACTCGTGGGTCTGCTCCAGGAGCCCGACGACGACCTGGCGCTCGACGTCATCAAGTCGGGCAACGAATCGGGCACCCTTGCGCTTGAAGGCCCGTGCCACTCAGTCGTCCTTCTGCAACGTGGCCCACAGCCCGTAGCCCTGCATCGCCTCGGTGTCGCGTTCCATCGTCTCGCGCGGCCCGGTCGACACCACCGCCTTGCCCTTCTGATGTACGTCAAGCATGAGCATCTCGGCCTTCTCCAGGGAGTAGCCAAAGTACGTCTGGAACACGTAGGTCACGTAGGACATCAGGTTGACCGGGTCGTTCCACACCAACGTGATCCAGGGCCGATCCACCGACATGTCTTGCTCGATGTCGGCGTGAGCCAGCTCGGCGGGGGCAATTGACACGGTTCCACCATAGGCTGCCCACCGTGACCAGTACCGCACTGCTGACCGACCACTACGAGCTCACCATGCTCCAAGCCGCCCTTCACAGCGGGGCTGCGCAGCGACAATGCGTCTTCGAGGTGTTCGCCAGGCGACTGCCGGACGGCCGCCGCTACGGCGTGGTGGCAGGCACCGGACGCCTGGTCGAAGCAGTACACGCCTTCCGGTTCGGCGACGCTGANNATCGAGCGGTTGCGCTCCGAATCCATTGTTGACTCTCAGACCCTGGACTTCTTGTCGGGCTACCACTTCTCGGGCAACATCAGCGGGTACGCCGAGGGCGAGTGTTACTTCCCCGGGTCGCCTCTGCTGGTCGTCGAGGGCACCTTCGCGGAATCTGTCCTGCTAGAGACCGTGCTCCTGTCGATCCTGAACCACGACTCCGCGATCGCCTCTGCCGCCTCCAGAATGACCAACGCCGCTGGCGGACGTCCCTGCATCGAGATGGGCTCACGAAGGACGCACGAATGGGCGGCTGTGGCGGCGGCACGGGCGGCCTACATCGCCGGGTTCGCCACCACGAGCAACCTCGAGGCAGGGCGCACCCACGGGATCCCGACGGCTGGCACGAGCGCCCACGCATTCACTCTCTTGCACGACGACGAGCGAACGGCGTTCGAGGCACAGGTCGCGTGCATGGGGGTGGGCACGACGCTGCTCGTGGATACCTACGATGTCGCGACCGCAGTGAGCCTCGCCGTCCAGATCGCAGGTACTGGTCTTGGCGCCGTGCGCCTCGATTCGGGGGACCTTCTTGTCCAGGCGCGTGAGGTCCGGGCTCAGCTGGACGATCTGGGAGCAACGAAGACTCGCATCATCGTCACCTCGGATCTTGATGAACACGCGATAGCAGCCCTGGCGGCCGCACCCGTCGACGGCTACGGCATCGGGACCGCCCTCGTGACCGGGTCCGGCGCGCCAACGGCTGAGCTCATCTACAAGCTCGTCGCACGCGAGGACCAGAGCGGGCATTTGGTCAGCGTGGCCAAGCAAAGCAAGGACAAGGCAACCGTTGGGGGCCGCAAGTGGGCGCTGCGCCGTATCAACGCTCGCGGTCAAGCCGAGGCCGAGGTCATCGGAATCGGTGAGATGCCCGATGCCACCGGCAATGACCGACCTCTACTGGTCGACCTGATACGTCACGGCGTGATCGTCGCCGACCTGGGTCTGGGCTCAGCGCGCCGCCGCTACGAGCAGTCATTTGCCGAGCTCCCGGCACGGGCCCTGCAGCTATCGCGCGGTGAGCCAGTCATTACGACGATCTACGAGAATGAGAATCGCTGACCCGCCTGCCGACGTTCTCCTCTAGCGTGGAGACATGTCTGATAACCGCACGGGTGGACCCGGAACGCATCGGGCCCTGATCGTGGTCGACGTGCAGAACGACTTCTGCGAAGGCGGGTCTCTGGCTGTGGACGGGGGCGCCGACGTCGCCCGCAAGATCAGTGAGCACGTGCTGGGCCACGCAAAGGAGTACGCCGCGATCGTGGCCACTGCCGACTGGCACCAAGACCCGGGCGGGCACTTCGCCAAAGACCCTGACTTCGTCTACTCATGGCCCCCGCACTGCGTGGTTGGCACCCGCGGGGCGCTCTTCCACCCCGCTGCGGGGCCTGCCCTCGAACACGTGCAGGCAGTCTTCCGCAAGGGACAGCACGCAGCGGCTTACAGCGGCTTCGAGGGCTTCACTACGCAGGACGACAAGCAGCTCGCACTCGCGCACTGGTTGCGCGACAGGGCAATTGAGCAGGTCGTAATCGCCGGTCTTGCCACCGATTACTGTGTCCGGGCCACGGCCTTGGACGCCGCCAGCGAAGGGTTCGAGACGACAGTGCTGCTTGATCTGACGGCCGGTGTCGCCCCTGAGACCACCGACGCCGCGCTCGCAGCCATGAGGGAGGCCGGAGTCCAGCTCGTCGGCGAGCTACCTGTCTGACCGGACCACAGGAGGATTCACCAGAGTGATCGACACCTCGGGCTCCGAGGCCAGCGTGTTGTGCACGGTGCAGTCGGTGGCTACGGCTAGCAGCGCATCCAGGCGCTCGACCGGGACGCCTTCGGGCACGATGAGACGTACGTCAATCCCGGCGACGCGGGCGGGTTTGGCGCCCATGTCGAAGCTCGCCTACACAGCCAGCCCGTCGGTGGGCAGGTCGTGTCTGGCAAGATAGCGACGGACGTAGAAAGCCACGCATGAGGCGAGGCTCGCGATCAGCAACTCGGTCGGGGTGGGCGCCGTGTCCTCGCCGCCGTCCTTGACAGGCTGATCGACGCGAACGAGGTGACCGCGGACGTTGATGTCGAACTGATCACCGCCTCGGTGCTCGACCCGCATCGGTAGTGTTTCAGCGGAGTCGACCGGTGTGGGGTGGTGCGCGGCGGCGATCATGAGGCGACCGTATCGTCGATGAGCTGACGCAGCCAGCGCAGGCTCTCAGCATTTCCGAGGAGTTCCAGTCTGCGCCACAGGACACTGCTAGGCAGCGCCTGGCTTACGTGGACCCGGCTTGCCAGACGCTGTCGGGCGCGGTCGACGGTCACTTGCAGGTCGATGTGTTTGTCCTGGTGACCAATGAAAATCGCGCCGACCTCCTGGTTGAGCTGCGTCACCACGGTGTCCGGAAGGGTCCAGCCAAGCACCGGCAGCTTGAGTATCTCCGCGGCCAGCAGTCCGGCCGCCGTGGCTGCCACGTGGCCGGGGTGAGCGGTCACCCCGGCGGTGTCGAAGACCAACAGCCAATCAGCGCCGCAGGACTAGGCTGCTGCGACCACATCAGCAACCAGCACAACACCATGCAGGTCGCTCAGGTTCCCGTCCGAATAGTCCTTCAGCAAGGCCCTGGTCACGCCGAGCACATCAGCTGCCGACGTCGGCTCTGCATCGCGCAACGAAGCGGGGTCTCCAGGGGCTCCGTGCAGCGTCGATGCCTCACCATGGGTCAGGCACAGCACCTCGACTCCAGATCTCGAGCGGGCGAACACGTCAACCATCGCGCCAAGACCGAACGACTCGTCATCGGGATGGGCCACCACAGCCAACACCGACGTCCACGCCGGCAGGACATCTGAACCTCCGTTCGTCAAGGTCACGACTTTGCCGCTCATAGCGGGCTCCTCAATCAGGCGGCATGCTGGCGTCGCCAAAGACTTGGCGCTGATACCACATGTGTTCTGACCAGTGCCCTCTATACCCTATGGGGTATTGCACGGACAACGCCTCTGGTCCGGTTTTCCCCGCGACCTTGGGCCTCATTGCCAGGCGCGGCATACGCTCCAAGGATGAGCACTCGTATGCCGACCTGTAGCCCGTTGTTGGCCAAAATCCGACGGTCCGTGATCGGCGACGACCAAGTGATGCCCGGTCCATACGGACCGAGGCGGGTGACCTATGCCGACTACACCGCCTCAGGGCGGGCCCTGACCTTCATCGAGGACTTCATCCGGCAAGAGGTTCTTCCCCGCTACGCCAACACCCACACCGAATCCAGCGGCACTGGCCTGCAGACCAGCCGGCTCCGTGAGGATGCGCGCGCAATCATCCACGACGCCGTCGGCGGAGATCAGGAAACCGTGGTCATCTTCGCCGGCTCGGGATGCACCGGGGCGATCGACAAACTGGTCGGGATCCTGGGACTGCGGATCCCCTCTACCCTGGACGACACTTACCACCTCAGCGCCGACATTGCGGCCGCACGGCGCCCCGTCGTGTTCATCGGGCCCTTTGAACACCACTCCAACGAGCTGCCATGGCGCGAGTCAATCGCCGACGTCGTGGTGATTCCCCAAGACGCAAACGGGCACATCGACGCCGCCGCACTGGAACGAGAGCTGTTGGCCCACGCCGACCGGCCACTACTGATCGGTTCATTCTCCGCCGCCAGCAACGTCACCGGCATCGTCAGCGACACACACGGCATCTCAGCCCTACTGCATCGCCATGGCGCCCTGTCCTTCTGGGACTTCGCCGCGGCTGCTCCCTACGTCGATATCGAAATGTACGGCGGACCCGATCGTGACGCACTGTGCTACAAGGACGCCATCTTCCTCAGCCCGCACAAGATGATCGGCGGCCCCAGCACCCCCGGCGTTCTGGCCGTGCGGCGCGACCTTTTGAGCAATCGGGTGCCGGACGTCCCGGGGGGCGGCACCGTGGCCTACGTCAATCCGAGCGATCACCGTTACCTCAACGACCCGACACAGCGCGAGGAGGGCGGCACTCCTGCCATCGTAGAGTCGATCCGCGCCGGGCTTGTCTTCCAGCTGAAGCAGTCAGTAGGCATCGATGTGATCCGTTCCCACGAGGAGCACTACCTGCAACGGGCCATTGAGACCTGGCTGCAGGAGCCTGCCATCGAGATCCTGGGCAACCTGGACGCGGAGCGGCTGTCCATCGTCTCGTTCGTCGTGCGCGCACCGAGCGGGCGATACCTGCATCACAACTTCGTCGTTGCCTTGCTTAACGACCTCTTCGGGATCCAGGCTCGCGGCGGTTGCTCGTGCGCAGGCCCGTACGGACACCGGCTGCTGGGCATCGACCTCGACCAGTCCCGTGAGTTCGATCACGAAATCGCCCATGGCTGCGAGGGCATCAAGCCCGGATGGGCCCGAGTGAGCTTCAACTACTTCATCTCCGAGACCGTATTCGCCTACATCCTCGAAGCCGTGCGGCTTGTGGCGAAGGACGGGTGGCGCTTGCTGGGCGACTACCGGTTCGAGCCGGCAACGGGGCTTTGGCGGCACCGCCGGGGACCTGTCGAGCCTCCATTGCGCCTCAGTCAGGTGACCTATGACACGCAGGGCCGGATGCAGTACCCGCGACACCATGATCGCGCTCCCGAATCCGAGCTCCGCTGTTACCTAGAAGAGGCCAAAGCCGTGCTCAAGGCGGCCACCCCCGCGTCAGGTGAGCCTGTTAAGGGCCTGGTCTCAGAAGACTTCGAGCAGTTGCGCTGGTTCGACCTTCCTCTTGTGTGCTTGGCGGACATCGCTGAGTGAGACGCCCATGTCGACGACCTCTGACCATGTTGCCGCGAGCCTCAGATGGCGTGGGGCCAACTGCCCATCACGATGGCGCACCGGCCCGCGTCCAGGAACTTGTGCCCCCGATGACCGGTAAGGGTCGTAGCCAGCGGGCAGCAAGCAGTTGGTCGTCGAGGTTGCGGTTGCGATCGCGTACATGAGATACACCGGCATGCTCTTGGGAATCTCGCGCGGCGCGACGCCAGCTGTCCCATAGG
>PMJN01000028.1 GCA_003157445.1 Micrococcales bacterium | reverse complement strand
GCTCGATTCGCTGGGATGTTGACCCGGCCCGCCCAGGATTATGCGGACAGAACCACCCGCCGGAAGCGCCTGATCAGCCGAAACAGAGCGGCAGGGCGCATAACGTCGCCGTCCGCCTAATGCCGGCAGTCGTGAAGCCGTGCACCTTCGGGCAGCCCTACGGCTGTGAGGGCGGGCTTGAAACGGCGTCGACGGAGGGTCCAGTCGGGACGGCAACGATAATCAGCGGCTGCTCTGACCGCCCGACCTACGCCTTCGCAAGCGGATGGCCGGTCACCGATCGGTTACGGGTTTGGTTTCGGTCGGCGTAACACGGTCACGGCGAACGGTGCGTCGTCGCGCCAAGGGCGCAGATCCCAGGTGGCAAAGCGGTGCTCGAGCACCAAACCGGCGCCCGCTGCCTGCGAGTCGAAGTCAGCCAGGGCATAGCCACGATCCAAACCAAACCCTACGACGATGAAGCCATCGTCGCGCACGTGTGCGGCGATGTGGACGAGCACGTCGCCTTCGGTACCGGGGGCGAGGAAGGCCATCACATTGCCGGCACACACTGCCGCATCAAACGGTTCCGGCACGCCTTCAGCGGCTAGATCAAGCACTGCTAAGTCGGCGACGAGCCACGTTGGGCCAGGGTGATCAATCCGGGCTGCCTCGATCAACTCCCGATCGACGTCCACCCCAACCACGACATGGCCGCGAGCGGCCAGGTCTGCGCCGACTCGTCCCGGACCACAACCAGCGTCTAACACACGCGACCTTCGCGTGAGCATCGCATCCAGCAGCCGGGCCTCCCCGCCAAGGTCCACCCCCTCGGCGGCCATCCGGTGAAAGCGTTCGATGTACCACTGCGCATGACCGGGGCCGTGGGCCGTGACCCAACGCGTCAAATCACTCATACGACGACGGTAGCGGTCGCGCAGTCAATCAGCCCGCCCTCTCTAGCAAAGGAGTGAGTCCGCAACGGCCACCGACCGGCTATGAGCGCGCTGGCGTGGGCTGTTCCGGTGGACGATCGGCGTGCGGTGATCGTTCACGAGCACGAACTTGCTGGGGCCTGCCCGCCGGAACTTCGGTCCACGGGTGGGGTGTGGCATGTCATACCGGCTCTCTTGACCGGCGTGGGATGGGTGAGACTTCAGGACATGAGTCTGCCGAGCGAACTGCCCATCGTCCAAGCCCCGATGGCGGGTGGAGCGTCCACTCCCGCACTGACGGCCGCCGTCGCCGACGCGGGCGGGTATGGCTTCGTGGCAGCCGGCCACCTAAGTGCCGAGGGGCTCCGCGAGGCTATCGTGACGACGCGAACGCTGACCGGCGCGCCGTTCGGCGTGAATCTCTTCGTACCGTCCTCACCAGGGGATCCTGCCGAAGTCGCCGGATATGCTGCCGCGCTACAGCCCGAGGCAGAGCGCCTCCGCGTCGCTCTCGGGGTCGTGTGCCCCGCCTGATGGGAGCCTGTGCTAGCAGCTCGACGTCGGTCGTGGTGGGGTTGAACCAGGGCTCGTTGCGCGAGTCGGCGACCGTGTCGAAGACCTGCTCCAGCGGCGCTGTGATGCGGACCTGTCCGGTGATGTGAGCCACGTCTTCATGCTATCGGCGGGCTCAGGGTTGACGTGGCCGTCATTTCCATCCCGCCACCTGCACTTCCCACTATTGCCAACGTCGGCATCTGCCGCCTGCAACGCGTCTTCGTCGCAGTTAGGGCCAACTGCAACCCAAACGCACTCTCGCTGCCGGCGCAGAGCGCGCTTGGTTCGCGTTCTAGTCGGCGCCACGGCACTCAGCTGTGCGACTTCGGTTCGGACGGTATCAACCAGTCCTGTAATAGTGCGAGGAAGTCGTCGGGGCGCTCCATCGACGGTAGGTGGGCAGTGTCTGGCCAGTCGACGCGGCGTACGTCGGGGATTCCGTCGGCTATGCGCCGTGCCGCGTCGTGAATTGCGTCGAGGCCGAGCCCGCCGAGGAGGGCCAGGGTGGCACCCGGATATCTGCGAGTCGCTCGAGCGCGGGTGGGTCGAGTTCGCTCTGCTGGATGTCGTCCCAGTCTGCTGTCACCTCGAAGGCCCGCCGCTGCATTTGTCGGACGAAGTCGCGGACCGCCGGATCGACGTCACTGGCGTCCCGCCCACGACCGTCGACCCACCAGGTTGCCTGTCGCCTTGCGGAGACATGCAATTGGCGCCATTGTTGCGAGTGGGGGCGAAGGCGTGGCGACAAGGCATAAGCCGCAGGCGACCGCTGCTGTTGGCTATTCCGGGCGAGAATGGCTCGGGCTGTCGACGACCCCGGAGCAGGCTCTGCGCAAGAGTGCTGAGACCGGCGACGGTCTGGGTGTTTCTCGAGGTGCCGCGCCCACCGAGGGACGCAATCCCAGCATGGGGGCCTCTCGATGACACTCACCGACCCGAACACGTTCAATGCGAACGAGTCGCCCGCGCTGATGGCTCGGGCCGTCGACCTGGTCAAGAGCTACGGAAGTGGCGAAGCCGAAGTCCGCGCCCTGAACGGAATCAACGTCGAGTTCGCCCGCGGCCAGTTGACCGCGGTGATGGGTCCCTCGGGATCCGGCAAGTCCACGTTAATGCACTGCATGGCCGGACTGGATGTCCCGACATCGGGGCGAACGTTCATCGGCGACCAGGAGATCGGGACCCTCGACGATTCGGGACTGACCCAGATGCGCCGTGACCGAGTCGGCTTCATCTTCCAGTCCTTCAACCTTGTCCCCACGCTCTCCGCCGCAGAGAACATCACCCTGCCCGTCGACCTCACCGGACGAAAGGTCGACCAGGTCTGGTTCGACTTCCTCGTCGACCAGCTCGGCATCAAGGACCGGCTCACGCATCGCCCGGCCGAGCTGTCCGGAGGGCAGCAACAACGCGCCGCATGTGCCCGGGCGCTGATCAGCAGGCCCGACCTGATCTTCGCCGACGAACCGACGGGCAACCTCGACTCGAACGCGTCAGCGGAGTTGCTCACCTTCCTGCGGCGTTCGGTCACGGAGTTCCACCAGTCGATCGTTATGGTCACCCACGATCCTCGCGCTGCCGCCTTCGCCGACCGCGTGGTCTTCCTGGCCGACGGCACCCTCGTCGGAGAGCTCCACGAGCCGACAGCCGACGCCGTGCTCGAACAGATGAAGCAACTCGGGGCCTGACGTGTGGCGCATCACCGTCAAGGGCCTCCGTGGGCACAAGCTGAGGCTCGCCCTCACGGCCCTGGCCATCGTCCTCGGGGTGACCTTCGTCACCGGCACTCTGGTGCTCACCGACACCCTGAACAACACCTTCACCACCCTGTTCGGTCAGGTCTACCAAAACATCAACTTCGAGGTCCGTGGGGTTGCTGCGTTCCCCGCGAGCGGCGCAGCCGGCGCCATCCGCAAACCCCTCCCTGAATCGATCCTTGCTGCGGTGAAGGCTGTTCCCGGGGTGGAGGTCGCAGACGGCGGTGTCTCCGGCTACGCCCAGTTCATCGCTCCAAATGGAAAAGCCATCACGACGGGCGGTGCCCCAACCATCGGCTCGTCGTACAGCGCCGATCGGCGGCTCTCTTCGCTGCGCCTGGTCGCCGGCAAGCCCCCGTCCACCTCGACCCAGGTCGTGATGGACCAGGGGACGGCGCGCAAGTACCACTTCAGCGTCGGCAACCAGGTGCGGATCCTGTTGCCCGGTTCGCCGCAGACCTTCACCCTCTCCGGGATCGTCGGGTTCGGAACTGCCGACAACCTTGCCGGGGCAACCATCGCCGCGTTCAACCTCCCGACAGCCCAGCGGCTCTTCGGCGAGCTGGGCCACCTCAACACCATCGACGTCATCACGACCCCGGACGCGAACAAGACCGCGGTCGAGCATGGGATCGCCGCGGTGCTGCCCGCCGGGGTCGAGGTTGTCACCGGGCAGACCGTGGCAGCCGAGCAGTCGAGCGCCATAAACCAGTCGCTCGGCTTCTTCTCGACGGCACTGCTCGTCTTCGCCCTCATCTCGCTGTTCGTGGGCGGCTTCACGATCTTCAACACCTTCTCGATCACCGTCGGACAGCGCACCCGTGAGCTCGCACTCCTGCGGATCGTGGGCGCCAGCCGCCGCCAAGTCTTCCGATCCGTCCTTTTCGAGGCGCTCCTGCTCGGCGTCGGCGCCTCGCTTGTCGGCATCGGCCTTGGCGTGCTCACCGCAAGCGGCCTGGAAACACTACTCAAGGCGTTCGGCATCACGCTTCCATCCGGTTCGCTGGTCTTCCAGTCGCGCACCGTGTTCGCCGGGCTCCTCGTCGGGGTCGGCGTCACGGTCGTGTCGGCTATCAGCCCGGCCAGGCAAGCGGTCAAGATCCCGCCGATCGCAGCCATCTCGACCTACGAGGTCGCGCAGCGGGAGTCGTCGGCTCGACGCCTGACCATCGGCACCGTGATTGGCGTGGCCGGCATCGGTGTCCTGGCCGTCGGTCTGAGCCAGCCCGCGATTCAGCTCGTCGGAATCGGTGCGGTCGGGCTCTTCATCGCCGTTGGGATTCTTGCACCGGTGATCGCCCGACCGGCCTCCAGCGTCCTGGGCCGGCCCCTGGCCCGGATCCTCGGCGTCTCGGGGCGGCTCGGCCGTGAGAACTCGATGCGCAGCCCTCGTCGTACCGCACAGACGTCGGCGGCGCTCATGGTCGGTCTGGCGCTCGTCTCGACGATCGCGGTGTTCGGGGCGTCGCTGTCGAAGTCGGCCACGGGCACCGTCAGCGACGCCGTCAGCGCCGACTACATCATCACCGCCCCGGCCACCGGTGGCTCCGATACAGGGTTGAGCCTCGGAGCAACCGAGGCAGTGGCCGCTGTGCCCGGTGTCACCCGGGTCACCAACGTCAACAGCGGGCAGTTCGAGATCAGTCGGTCGCTGGCGACCCTCAGCTCACTCGCACCATCCGACCTGTCCTCCACCGTCATCCTCAACATGACCTCAGGTGCCTCCGCGAAGTCGCTGGCGGAAGGCATGCTGCTCATCGACACGACCACGGCCAACACCAACCACCTCTCGGTCGGCTCGGTCGTCCCGGTCACCTTCGCCGAAACCGGCCCCACCTCGATGAGGATCGGCGGGATCTTCAAACCCAACGCCCTGCTCGGCAGTTACCTGACCGGCAGCGGGTTCTTCCACGCCCACTTCGCGGCCACCACATTTCCCGTCGCCGTGTTGCTTGCCACGTCCACCGGCGCCACGGCGCCGACCAGCGCGGCCGTCAAGGCAGCACTCAGGGACTACCCCAACCTGACCGTCCAAACCCGGGCGGCGTTCGAGAAGACCCAACAGGCCTCGATCGACCAGCTACTGGGTCTTGTTTACGCCCTGCTCGCCCTAGCCATCCTGATCGCCCTGATCGGGATCGTGAACACGCTGATGCTCTCGGTTTTCGAGCGCACCCACGAGATCGGGCTGCTGCGTGCCGTCGGCATGCGCCGGCGGCAGATCAGGGCAATGATCCGCTCCGAAGCTCTCATCCTGTCGGTGTTCGGTGCGCTCATCGGGGTCGTGGTCGGCACCGGCCTCGGAGTAGCCTTGGCCGACTCGCTCAAGCAACAAGGGATCACCGACATCGTGATCCCCTTCACCAACTTGGTCATCTTCCTCGTCCTCGCAGCGCTGCTCGGCCTCGTCGCCGCCACTTGGCCGGCCCGGCGCGCCGCTCGGCTCAATGTCCTGGAGGCCATCGCCACCGAATGACCGAAACCAAGGACGACCATCAAACCCGAGACTGTGTCGGTCGGGGCCGTCTTCCAGACGGAGGACGATCCTTGCGTTCACACGTGATCGTAAGGAACGCGGGCTGACACGCCGAACAGCTCGAGTCGGACGCCCACGACGAAGCCTGGCTGCGCCGTTTGCCGGTCCTCAACCGGACTATGCCGAATACACGACGTTCGTCCCAGCAAGGGGACTCCCCGGTCGAGTCCTGCCCGTTTCACGGGGAATCGCCGCCATCCTGAGGGCTCGAAGCGGTGACGGCCACCGATACGACCGATGTGACAGTGGCGGCGCCGACCGCGACGAGCAATCCGCCATACATGATGAGCAATCCACTTCCCAGCCCACCGACGATAAGAAGCGGTCGGTGCAGCTTGCGGCCGAGCCCCATGCTGGCGAGCCCAAGCGCAACCAGTCCACCCATGACCTTGACCGCGACAATAAGGAGTCCAATCAGCATGGCCTGGGCATCGGAGCGAACTCGGCCGACCAACGGCTACTTAGCCGGACGCGCGGGCATCCAGCGGCAGGACATTTTCGTTGGCTGGGGTCGAGCAGGTCGACCCCAGCCTGCCGACGTGCTGAGTCAGCCGGGCGGGATAGACGAACTGCAGGCCTCTTTGAGCTTGCTGACGGCCTCGACAGGTATCTGGGCGCCCGAATCGGCGATCTGGCGCAGCGGTGTCGTGATCTCGACGGGTACCCCCTCGCTCACGGCACTGGAGACCAGTCCCGAGAGCACCTGTTTGTCCTGAGCGCTGACTTGCCCGTCGGTGACACGCTGGCAGATCTGCCGGCGCAGCTCGTCCTTGGCTGCACCTTCCACTTTGGACTGGGCCTGCGAGGCTGCGGCACTCGCGGCGGAGGACGCTGTGTCTTGCATCTGGCTGCAGGCGCCCAGCGAGAGCGGAAGGGCGGCGGCGAGGGCAATGGCGGCGAAGCGGGGGTTCATCGTTCGATCGTCCCACGCTTTCGACGTACCCTTGTTCGATCCGCTCCGCGACCGGGCCCTGCCATGCGCCCAACAGCCCTGGGCCCGAGTAGTAATCGGCCGCCCAGAGAACAACGTAGGAGTCATGCCGGGTCGGTGCCCGATCCGGACCATAGCTCGGTCACGGATCGGGGACTGGAACGTCCGTTTGCTGCCCGCATCGGCGCGGCACTCTTGCATATGGCTTCGCATTAAGGCCGTTTGCTCGCGGGGACACTGGAAGCAGAAGCGCATGGCTAGCCTTTCGTCTACCGCGCGCCGCAGCGAGTTGAACCGCTTGTCTCGCTGACTGAGAAACGCCGTCCATTACTTGACGCGCGTCGTTCGCCTGCGGTTGCATCACTGCTATCCATCCAGAGCGACCGAGAGACTTGGCTCGTTGACGTCGCAGCAACCACCCCACCGTGGGCCGGTGCTAATGCCAAGACCGATGAGGACCGTGATGAAACCCGTTCACACCCAGCGACTCCGACAAACTCGTGAGCGGCTGATCCGCCGCCGCCACATAGACCTGGGCCGTTACCGCAGCGCCCTGTGTCCGCTCCCATAGCGCCACATCGCCCTCAGCAATCCCGGCCACCAGCAGCCACCGGGTCGTAACAAGCGCGCGACCGACGTCGCGGTGCTCATCACCGCCATCGTCTCGATCTGCCTCGCCGCGCCAAGAACTGACACCAACCTGAAGGAGAGCACGCCCATGACCATCGACACGACCACAATCAGCCCGCTCGCCGCCGTCCTGGACGTCACTGAGCGGGCCGTCCACGCCGATCCAGCCGCCGCTGCAGCGCTGTTCAAAGCACGCGGTTCGAGCACCGGGCCGGTCACCACCACCATCGGTCTGGGCCGGCACACGGTCCATACCGACGAGCCCGCGACCCTCGGCGGCCAAGACAGCGCCCCAAACCCGGTCGAGTACGCCCTGGCCAGCCTGCTCTCCTGCCAAGCCGTCACCTACCGGTTCTGGGCCGTCAAGCTTGGCATCGAGGTCCAGGACATCGACATCTCGATCGAAGGCGACCTGGACGTGCGTGGGTTCTTCGGTCTCGACGAGCAGACCCGCGCCGGATTCGGCCAGGTCAGGGTGGCTGTTCAGGTCCGCGGCCCAGAGACGCCCCAGCGGTACGCCGAACTACAGGCAGCGGTCGACGCGCACTGCCCCGTGCTGGACCTGTTCACCAACCCCACCACGGTGCGCACAGCCCTCACAGTCGTCTGACCTTGGCAGAGGGTGCCACCCTCGCCAGGCCCGGCAACGGCGTCGGTGATGGGAGCTGACCCGTCACCGACGTCGGGGTCGGGTCGTTGGGCTTCCTGGAGGGTGTGTTGGCCGACGGTAGCGGCAGCCCTTGACAGGTGCGTCGTGTTGACGGACCGCGAAGGCCGCAAGCCGATCCACCCAGGGGACTCGCGTGACAGGACTTTTGTCCCTTTGACGGCGCGGGTGCCCACGAGATGATGCAGTTGAGCGCCCTATGAGCTGTCACCACAGGGGCGGGTACGAAGGAGGTCATCATGAGGCTCACCTGGAAGGACGGGCTGGCAACAGTCTTCGTCGGAGCCGCCGTCCTGCTCTACCTGCTGTCCCCGAGCGACATATGGCTCTTCGGACTGTCAGGGTCTCGAGGGCTGGGCGTCGCCATCTTCGCGCTGGGAGTGGGGGGGTGCTACACAACCCTGTCGCAGATGAAGGACGTGTATGGCTACGACGGCAGAGAGCGCCCGCCGCTTCTGTACGTGGTGCTCTCCTCGCTTCTGGGCGCTGTCATGCTCGTTGCCGGGATTGTCGCGATCTCCGGTGGCAGCACCGCGGCGCTGGCCACGTTGACGGGGGCGATGGTCGTCCTCTGGGTGCTGACGACGGTCCGCCACTCGGCGTCCCTCAGGGTTCCCGGGGTCGCCCACCCAGCTCACTGATGGTGCTGCCCGTCAGGGAGTGTGGGCACTGCACTGGCGTCAGATCCTTCATTGGGCCCGAAACGGTTGCCCGGCGGCCGTCCCATTGCTCACGCCAGCGACTTGACTGAACTTACTACGGTCGAGGAGCGCAGTGACGAGAGAGGTTGCAGCCATGAACCGGATCTGGCACGGGATTCTTGACGCACTCGGCGCCGCCGGGTCCATGACCTGGCAGGTGACGTGGTCCCTGATCCTCGGTTTCACTCTTTCTGCCATCGTGCAGGCGCTCGTGAGGAAGTCGACCGTCGCCCGACTGCTGACCGATGACAGCCCGAAAAGCCTGGCCACGGCCACCGGGCTCGGGGCCGCCTCCTCCTCCTGCTCCTACGCCGCCGTGGCGCTAGCGCGGGCGCTGTTTCGCAAAGGCGCCGACTTCACCGCGGCGATGGCATTTGAGATCGCGTCCACGAACCTGGTCATCGAGCTGGGCTTGATCTTGGCGCTGCTGCTCGGCTGGCAGTTCACCCTCGCTGAGTTCGTCGGCGGCCCGTTGATGATCCTGTTCATCGCGGTGCTGTTCCGCCGCTTCCTGACCACCAAACTCGTTGAGGCTGCGCGCGAGCAGGCAGACAAGGCCGTGACGGGCTCCATGGAGGGCCACGCGGCGATGGACATGTCCATGACCAGGAACGGCAGTTTCTGGCGCCGGCTGGCCAGCCCGAGCGGATTCACAGCCGTCGCGCACACCTTCGTCATGGAGTGGGCCGCCGTGATCCGCGACGTCATCGTCGGCTTGCTCATCGCTGGCGCCGCGGCGGCATGGATACCGAGCACCTTCTGGCAGCACCTGTTTCTCAGCGGCAATCCCCTCGCCGCGAAACTCTGGGGCCCTCTGGTCGGCCCATTGGTGGCCATCGCGAGTTTCGTCTGCAGCATCGGCAACGCCCCGTTGGCAGCAGTGCTCTGGTCGGGAGGCATCAGCTTCGGCGGCGTTATTTCCTTCATCTTCGCCGACCTGCTGATCATCCCCATCCTGGTCATCTACAGCCGTTACTACGGTCGCAGAATGGCCTGGTTCATATTCGGGACCTTCTACGCGAGCATGGTCGCCGCCGGCTATATCGTCGAACTGGTCTTCCAACCTCTCGGTCTCGTCCCCACAGACAGGCACGTCAACATCGGGCAGACCGCGCCCACCTGGAACTACACCACGTGGCTCAACATCGTCTTCCTGTTCCTCGCCGCCGCGCTCCTCTGGCGGTTCTTCACCACCGGCGGCCGAGCAATGCTGTCAATGATGGGAGGCGGCCCCGACGACATGGCCGACTATGAGAACTGAGCGCGTGCGCCGATAGGCCAGGCCTGACTGACGCCCAATACCCTCGACGCGGACGCCGTTGAACAAGTCCTTGCTGCGCCGGTCGGGGATCCCGCTAGGACGATCAAGACAATGCCAATGCCAAGTCGGCGCAGCCTCCACGCGTGCCCGTAGCTGGTTCCTTTTCCGGGTTTGACTTAGCGGGGGCCGCGTCGTCACCCACACCCAACAATCACTCACCCACGTTGCTCGCAGGTCCGGCCGGTGCCACTATTGGTCCCGTGAACAACGTCTCCGACCGTGCGGAGCAGGGTCGGATCATGCGCTGGCTGTACCGCGACTGGCGCCCCACGCGGTTGGCGCGCGTCCTCAACCGCATCAGCGAGTGGCTGGCCGCCGCAGGTCTTCCGCCTCGCTCCATGGTGGCCCTCGAGGTGACCGGACGCAGCACCGGCCGTATCCGCAGCACCGTTTTGGTCATGCCGCAGCACGGCGGCAATCGCTACCTGGTCTCGATGCTGGGCAACAACTCCAGCTGGGTGAGGAACGCCCGGGCCAACCCCGACGCCGTGATCCGCCACGGACGCAGGCGCAGCGTCCGGCTCGTACAGATCCCCGCGTCACAACGCGCGCCTGTGCTCAAGGAGTACGTACGGATCGCCCAAAGCGGCCGCCGGCACTTCCCGGTGGCGCCCGGCGCCCCATTGTCCGAGTTCGACACGATCGCCGATCGGTACCCCGTGTTCCGTATCGATCCCCGCTGACCGGCGGGTGCGGGCGGCGCCCTCGCACGGCCAGCTCGCTATCTCCAGAGCCGGACGGCGAGGCGACCGCTTCCCGATGTATCTGGCGTTCTGGTGGGCAACCGCGGACTGGCCCTGGTCGACGCTTTCGGCCGCACCGCTGACCGTTGGCCCAACTGCCAAGCAAATGCGGGCTGTGTGCGGATCCGGACGTCGGTCGGTTCTCGCTACGCGGGGATCGGAAGCATGGTGCTCTGAAGCCACCGGAGAATGCCGGGTATTGCGCCGTTGATGTCCTTCAGCAGTCCCTCGTGGTCCCTGTTGGTAGCACTTCGAACGGGAGCCCGCGCTTAAGCATCGCGTTCCGCAGGGTCTCCATGCCGACAAGTTCTTCGATGACCTCGTCGCCACCAGCCCAGTAGGAATAGACAGGGCAGTCCAGGTGGTCGACCAACGCACCCGCCGAGATCACGTCGAGCTCGCGGTACCAGGCCAAGCTCGCATCAGGGACACACCCGGTTGTCATCGCTGTCCAGAGGGCCGGGTCCTTTCTCGTGTCGGACTGGTTGTTGATGATGAGAGGGAGCACCTTGGAGTACGACGTGGCCGTGGGGAATCCCCCAGAGACGACGGCCCGGACCCGCGGATTGGCATGCCCGAGCCAAGGCGCGATAGCCCCGGTCATGGAGTATCCGAAAGCAACATACTCATCGACTCCCAAGTGATCCAATACCACCTCAAGGTCAGGCCGAATGGTTGCGGCGCTGTATCTCGTCGTCGTGCGATCGCTTTCGCCGAATCCGCGCGGGCTCGCGATCACAAAGGTGTAGTGGGCAGCAAGCAGATCTACATCGAGGGATGACCAGGGGAAGTTGCACCGCGGAATGAGGATGGCAGGTCCCGAGCCACGCGACTCGTAGTGGATCGCGAGGCCATCGATCTCCAGCGTGGGAACTGAGCGAGCATAGATACGCCCATCGGTGACCGATCCTCCCGCGGACTGAAAGGGCCCACTGCGAGGCTCGACCTGAGCATCGCAGTCGCCCAGGTGAGTGACGCCACCCCGCGCCCGAGGGCGATGCGCGCCGCCTAGGCTGCGTGGCATGGATTGGCCTCTCTTCGACTTGCGCCTGAGCATCGGCGACGTCGCGTTGCGCCCGGTGACCGACGCCGACCTGCCTGCGATCGATGCGATGTTCCCCGACGACGACGAGCAGGATCCTCGTTGGGAGCACTTCGCGGGCCTGTCGGCTCAGCGGAACCGTCACCGGCTCCTCGTGCAGCGGACCTGGCATCACCGCGGGAGCTGGTCGCCGTCGTCGTGGTGTCTGGACCTGGCGGTCGAGGTGTCAGGTGAGCTCGTGGGGCTGCAGGCGCTGGAGGCCGACGACTTCGCGAAGCTCCGCACCGTCGACTCAGGCTCGTGGCTGGCGGTCCACGCGCGAGGCCGCGGCACTGCCATGGCGATGCGTACCGCGATCCTGGGGCTGGCCTTCGATCACCTCGGCGCGGTCGCTGCTATCTCCTGCGCGCGTGTTGACAACGCGCCGTCCCTGGCGGTGTCCCGCCGGCTGGGGTACGTCGAGAACGGCGTCAGCCTGAGCGACTCGCCCGGCGGCGTGGTCGAGTTGCAGCACCTGCGGCTGACCCGTGAGAGTTGGGCGGCTCACCCGGTCAAGGTCACCGGTCTGGACGCCTGCCGGGCTTGGTTCGCCGTCAGCGACTGACGAATACCCCCAGGAACGCCACCAAAGTGGAACGATGACCGTCAAAGAGTGCAATGACGAGGCGTATCGGCGACAAGCCTCAGCGTCCGTGTGACGATCCGGTTCCGGATATGAACAGTCCAGCAGGGACACTCCGGCGAGCTTCTTTG
>PMJN01000414.1 GCA_003157445.1 Micrococcales bacterium | reverse complement strand
TCGGGCTGGTTCGAGAAGGACTACAACGCCTACGGCTACGAGTTCGGGACCGCCGGCAAACGTCTGGATGACCTCGACCGCGACCTGCCGTTGATCAAAGGACGTCTGGCGCAGCTGAACCCCGCACCCACACGACACATCCCTGTCCTGATCGGCGGAGGGGGCGAACGCAAGACGCTTCGGATCGTGGCACAACAGGCCGACATCTGGCACGGCTTCGGCGACGCCGACGCAGTTGCTCACAAACACGAGGTGCTCGACCAGTGGTGCGCCAAGGTGGGGCGTGACCCGCTGGAGATCGAACGGTCCTCGGGCGTGTCGCCCCAGAGCCCGGCAACCAGCGCCGAGAGCCTGTATGAGGTGGGCACGCGGCTGTTCACCTACGGGGTCCAAGGACCGACATACGACCTCGGCCCACTTCGTGAGCTGATCGCCTGGCGGGACGAACGCAACCTCGCCTAGAGGCGACGATAACCTTGCACCGTGCCCCACCCTGCAACAGACACGCTCTTGGTCACCGTCTCCGGCGATGACCGACCCGGCGTCACCAGTTCGCTCTTCGATGCCATCGCCGATGTGGGAGCCGAGGTCCTGGATCTCGAACAGGTCGTCGTCCGCGGGCACCTGACGCTGGCGCTGTTGCTCGCTGCCGGACCTGGGAACAGCCGCCTGCGCGATGTCGTGATCAGCGTCGGCACCGAACTGGGCCTGCACGTTTCTGTGGAGTCCGGTAGAGGCGACAATCCTGTCCGCCGCGGTGGGCGGGCGGTAGTGGTCGTGCTGGGAGCACCGTTGCTGGCCAGCGCCGTCGCCGCCGTCAGTGCCCGCATCGCTGCGCACGGCGCCAACATCGACCGGATCCGGCGCCTGTCGAGGTATCCGGTCACGACCGTGGAACTGGACGTCTCCGGAGCTGATATAGCAGCCTTGCGGATCGAGCTCTCGTTGGAGGCCGCCGTGCGAGGGGTCGACATCGCCGTCTCCCCCGCGGGCCTGGCGCGCCGAGGTCAGCGCCTGGTCGTCATGGACGTGGACTCCACCCTGATCCAGGACGAGGTCATCGACCTATTGGCCAAGCACGCGGGCAAGGAAACTGAGGTCGCTGAGGTGACCGCGGCGGCTATGCGTGGCGACCTCGACTTCACCGCGAGCCTGCGCGCTCGGGTATCCCTGCTCGCCGGGCTTCCGGAGAGTGTCCTGGACGAGGTGCGCGCCGATATCCGGCTCACCGCTGGTGCCCGGACCCTGGTGCGCACGCTGAAGCGACTCGGCTTCACCGTGGCGTTGGTCTCCGGCGGTTTCATCGAGGTCGTCGGCCCGCTCGCTGCAGAGCTGGGGATCGACCACGCCCACGCCAACCGTCTGGACATCAGGGACGGGTGCCTCACCGGCGGCCTTGTCGGGCAGATCGTTGACCGCCAGGGCAAGGCGCAGGCGCTGCGCCGATTCGCGGCGGCCGAGCATCTGCCGATGTCGCGCACGGTGGCGATCGGCGACGGCGCCAACGACCTGGACATGCTCGCCGCCGCAGGTCTTGGAATCGCGTTCAACGCGAAGCCGATCGTGCGCGAACAAGCCGACACCGCAGTCAACGTGCCTTATCTGGACGCCGTGCTCTATCTGCTGGGGATCACGCGCGAGGAGATCGAGGAGGCCGACGAAGCAGACGGCACACCGACGCCAGCGCCGGACCTGCCCGCTCGCTGACTCCTCTCAGACGCCCGGCTGAGGCTGCTCCGAGCCAGGAGGCGCACGACGCGCGTCGCAGCCGCTTGCTGATGGCCCTGCGCCGGTTCCTCAACGTTCAGGTGCCGACCACACCGGGCGATGGCCTTGATCGCGCGAACTTCAGATCCGGCACTGCCGGACTCGGACCTCGGCCACCGTCATTGGAACAGGACTCAGGCACTAGCCCATCGCGTGGAAGCCGCCGTCGACGTGAATGATCTCGGCGGTAGTC
This sequence comes from Micrococcales bacterium, assembly GCA_003157445.1. Taxonomy (GTDB): domain Bacteria; phylum Actinomycetota; class Actinomycetes; order Actinomycetales; family Dermatophilaceae; genus UBA4719. The sequence continues at coordinate 819 of PMJN01000414.1, read as the reverse complement.
GCCGGGAACCAGTCGGAGAACAGCGCCACACATGCCTTCGCCGCCGGGACTGCGTCACCGACGTCCCAGCCCAGCGGGGCGCGACTGTTCCATGAGTCGTCAAAGGTCTCGAACCCGGGAACCGAGTTGGCGGCGGTAGTGCGGATGGGGCCGGCCGCGACGAGATTCACACGCACACCCTTGGGGCCCAGATCGCGAGCGCAGTATCGGCTAGTGGACTCAAAGGCTGCCTTTGCCACGCCCATCCAGTCATAGATCGGCCACGCGAACTTCGCGTCGAACGTCAGGCCGACCACACTGCCACCCAGCGGCATCAGCGGAAGGGCCGCAACTGCGAGGGCTTTGAGGGAGTATGCCGAGGCATGCACAGCGGTTGCCACGTCCTCCCAGCTGGCCTCGAGGAAGTTGAAGGCGCCGGGCGGGGCGTAGCCGATCGAATGCAGCACGCCATCGAGGTGATCGACATGCTCGCCGAGGCGTTCTGCCAAGGAGTCGAGGTGCTCCTTGTCTGTCACGTCCAGCTCGATAACCCTCGGAGTGGACGGTAACCGTTTCGCGATGGCCTCAGTGATCTTCATCGCGCGACCGAAGGAGGTCAGCACGACCTCAGCGCCTTCCTCCTGGGCCAGCTTGGCCACGTGAAAAGCGATCGAGGAGTCCTTGAGGACCCCCGTGATCAGCAGCTTCTTTCCTTGCAACAACATGCTCTTCCTTCCATCCAATCAAAGAGGTCGGGTTCAGTGACCCATGCCAAGGCCGCCGTCAACCGGGATGACAGCGCCTGTGATGTACGCAGCGTCCGGGGACGCGATGAATTTG
>PMJN01000143.1 GCA_003157445.1 Micrococcales bacterium | reverse complement strand
CTCTGCCCGGACGACTTCCTGACGGGCCAGCGCTTCAGACAGCGGGCCGGCCTGTTGAGCCTTGGACTTCGCCTGGTCCATCTGCGCTTGGTACTCCGACTGCTTGATGCTGGCCTCGCGGACCGCGGCAGCCTTCTCGGCGTTGGCGACCTGCTCAGCTTCGGTGGCTTCCTTGTCGCTTTGGGCCGCGGCAATCCGAGCCTTCGACTCGATCGCGGCGGCCTGCGGCTTAGCGAGGTTCTGGATGTACCCGGATTCGTCGTCAATCTCCTGGATCTGAAGGCTGTCGACCCGCAAACCCAGCTTCTGTAGGTCTTCCGCCAGGGACGCGCGGATGTTCGCGGTCAGCTCTTCCCGGTTGTGCAGCATGTCCTCGACGGTCATGCCGCCGACGATGGCGCGAAGATGACCGGCGAACAGCTCATGAATAGTGGACTGCATGACGATCGCGTCCTGATCCAGGAACCGGCGGGCCGCATTGGCAATGCTGGCGAGGTCGTCGCCGACCTTGTATGCGACGACACCCTTAACCGTCAGCGGGATGGACTGGTTGGAGACGGCGTTCACGACCAAGCCAGTGGCGCGCAAGTCCAGGGCGAGGCGGCGGACGGTCTGGAAGCCCGGGATGACGGCGGTCCCTCGACCGACGACGATCTTGAAGCCCAGGCTGTCCAACTGGGTCTCGTTGTCACCCTTGGCACCTAGCCCGGAGATGATCAGGGCTTCGTTGGGTTCTGCGACCCGCCAGACAAGGCGGAACGCAAAAACCAACAGAATGACGAGGGCGACTGCGGCTCCTGCGATGAAGTACATGAGGTTCGTATTTCCTTTCATGACCCATGGGTGGCCGCTGAAACGTGCGGCCGGTGTGGAGGGTGATGGTCTCCGGTGCTGAACGGTGCTGTAGTGCCTGCGGGCGTAGGTCAGCTGTAGCTGTGATGCGGAGGTGGGGGCGCGATGGTGTCCTGAATCAATGACCGGGCCGGTCGGTCCCGCGACACCGCGGGGGTGGTTTCAACCGGGCTAACGAACACGGTTAGCGGTGGTTGGTGGTCGTCAACCTTGACCTTGACCCCTTTTTCGATGGTGACTATGGGGTCACTGGCGTAGGCGTAGAAGGCTTCGGACCCGCCGCGAATCTCCAGCGTCACCTCACCAACTGTGCCGGGTGCGACCCGTCCAGTTACCCGCCCTGTCCTGCCGATCACAGGGTCGTGCCTTCCAAGTGATTGGCATCGCTCAGGCTCCCGGGGCGTGCCCTGTTCACTTGGTGGAAAATCCGAGCAGAAGAAGACCGACCATCATGGGAACAGTATGGCCTAGCGCCTGCGCTGTTCAGTCGGACGGGCGCACCTACGGAGGCCGCGAGGCAAGAACCCGGCGCACGAGGATGGCGTGGTGGCCTCGGGCTAGTCCTTGGCGCGAGAAGGGCCGCCGGGGGGATCACCGGTCAGCAAGACGACGACCCCGTAAACCAAGAACAGCACCACGACCGAAACCACACGTGAACCGCTGCAGAAGATGCTGCCCATCAGTATCAGCAGCAGGAAGATCGCCGTCGTCAGGCAACCCTGCCAACTCGCGATCCTCCAGCCCCAACCGAAGTACTTCTTCGGTCCGAACCATGGCTTGCTTGTCACTCGAGTGCGCACGACGCGATTGTCCACTCTGTGACTCCCTTCAATGCAGTCAGGTACCACACTTGCTGCTGATCAGATCCAGCTAATGTGCTGGCGCAGATAGAGGTAGCCGACGAACGCGAAGGCATCGAGCAGGATGTGGGCCAAGACCAGCGGCAGGACGCGACGGGTGCGCTGGAACCACCAGGCGAAGATCAGCCCCATCACGAAGTTACCGGCGAACCCGCCCAGCCCTTGGTAGAGGTGATAGCTTCCCCGCAGCACCGCGCTCGCCCCCAGCGCCTGACCGTTCGACCAACCGAGCTGACGCAGCCGGGTCAGCAGGTAACCAATTACAACTATCTCCTCCAGCACACCGTTCTGGGCAGCCTGAAGCACCAGCAGAGGCAGGCGATACCAGGTGTCCGGGACATCCACCACGGCAAGGTGAGCGCTCACACCGAGTTGGTGGGCGGCCCAGACCAAGACCAGACCGGGTACGCCGATGAGCGCGGCGAAAGCGACACCCGCTAGCAGGTCTCTGCGCCAGGGTCGACGATGCAGGCCGATCCCGAAGCCAGCGGTCCCCGGATCGCGGGAAAGCAGCACCAGCACCAACAACACCGGCATGAGTCCCTGAACCACACCCGTGAGGTCGTAGGCGATGTCGAGCCCCATGTGAGCGGTTTGAGCACCGGAGGCGACTGTGGCAGTGGTTGCCGAGATGCCCCCCCTAACGGTCAGCTCGGCCTTCAGGTAGCTGAGCAGGGCATAGACGCCGGACATCCCGAGCGAGACGCCGAGAACCGCCAGAACCTCGAGGCCTCGGTGCTTAACTGGCGGGTTCGCCGTATCAACTGGGGATGTCACGCGGTCAGTCTGCCCCGAATGTGCTCTGTCCACCGGAACCTTCCGAGGCCGGGCGACGTCCTATCGATGTGAACCGCAAACGATGGGCTGCAGCCGCCGCTGTCGCGGCGGTGCTCGTATTGCTCCTTTGCGTGGCTGTTGCGGTGAACCGCAGTGGCACGGCTGGACCATCATCGCCCCCGGCTCGACAGGCATTCGGGTTCGACGCAGCCTATGCAGACCGCGACCCGCTGGTGCTGGTCGTCCGCTACGGCGACTCAAGCAGCTGCCCCAGCAAAGCCGTGGCACGCAGCGTCTTGCAGGAGTCCGACCGGGTCGTTGTGACGCTCACCCGCACTCCACGGGACACAAACCAGATCTGCACCTCCAACTACGCTGCCAAACTGGTCCGGATCCACCTCAGCGCGCCGCTGGGCAGCCGCACAGTCATCGACGGCTCACGCCAGAAGCCGGTGCCCATCTCGCCGGGCAACCCGCCCTTCGGCTGAGTCAGCGTTCATTCAGCAGTATCGGGATACACCTGTCTGCGGTCACGCTGTCGGTAAGAGGTGGCACCCTTGGTTAAGACATGACCTCTGAGGTGCTGGCCCGATTCTCTCCCGCGACCCGAGACTGGTTCAGCGGGAGTTTCGCCGAGCCCACGGCCGCACAGATCGGCGCCTGGGATGCCATCAGCTCCGGCGCCCATACCCTCGTGGTAGCTCCGACCGGTTCCGGCAAGACGCTCTCGGCCTTCATGTGGGCGCTGGACCGACTGGCTACCGCTGCCCCACCCACAGAACCACTACGCAGGTGCCGCGTCCTCTACATCTCCCCTATGAAGGCTCTGGCGGTGGATGTCGAACGAAATCTGCGCTCACCCCTGGTCGGTATTGGTCACGCCGCCTCCCGGCTCGGCCTCCCGATGCCCGAGGTGAGCGTCGCGATCCGATCCGGCGACACCTCCGCGGCTGACCGCAGGCTTTTCGCCCGCCGTCCCTCCGACGTCCTCATCACCACCCCTGAGTCCCTCTTCCTGATCCTGACATCAAAGGCGCGCGAGTCCCTGGCCGGCCTCGAGACCGTGATCCTGGACGAGATCCACGCTGTCGCCGGCACCAAGCGTGGCGCCCATCTGATGCTGAGCCTCGAGCGGCTGGACGCACTCCTGGACAAGCCCGCTCAACGGGTGGGTCTGTCGGCCACCGTACGACCGGTCGAGGAGATCTCACGCTTCCTTTCGGGTGGTCGACCAGTCACCCTCGTCCAGCCCTCGTCAACCAAAAAGTGGGACCTGCAAGTGGTCGTCCCCATCCCCGACATGTCTGCACTGGGCGAAGCAACTGCAGACGGCAACGGGTCGGCGGACGGTCCGCAGCCACGCGCCTCCATCTGGCCACATGTCGAGGAACGCATCGTCGACCTGGTCGCCCAACATCGCTCGACGTTGGTCTTCGCCAACTCCCGGCGTCAAGCCGAGCGCCTGACGGCTCGGCTCAATGAGATCTGGCAGGAGCGACTCGAGCTCGCGAGCCTTGCCGGCACCCCTGCTGCTGAAGAGCATCCGAACGCCACGATGTCAGCTGTCAACAGCAAGGTGAGCACGAGCACACGGGAAACCAATCCGGTCCGGACGCCGGCGCAGATGATGGCGCAGGCTGGCACGTCCAAGGGCGCGCCAGGAGTGCTCGCCCGCGCTCACCACGGTTCGATCAGCAAGGAGCAACGAGCTCTGATCGAGGAGGACCTCAAGGCTGGCCGCCTGCCCGCGGTCGTCGCCACCAGTTCTCTCGAACTAGGCATCGACATGGGCGCCATCGACTTGGTCATCCAGGTGGAGTCGCCGCCGAGCGTGGCCAGCGGGCTGCAAAGGGTCGGGCGCGCTGGCCACCAGGTGGGCGCCGTGTCTCGCGGAGTGATCTTCCCCAAGTTCCGCGGGGACCTGGTTCAAACCGCCGTGGTGGTCGATCGCATGCGACTGGGCGACATCGAATCGCTGCGTGTCCCGGCAAACCCTGTTGACGTCCTGGCTCAGCAGGTCGTGGCCATGTGCGCGATGGACGACTGGACCGTTGATGACCTGCAGGCCCTGGTACGCAAGGCAACTCCGTTCGCAAGCCTCCCCCGATCCATCCTGGAGTCGGTGCTCGACATGCTGTCAGGGCGATACCCGAGCGATGAGTTCGCCGAGCTACGACCGCGCCTCGTCTGGGACAGGGCGACAGGCAGGCTCAGTGGACGACCGGGGGCGCAGCGCCTAGCAGTCACCAGCGGGGGCACCATCCCGGACCGTGGTCTGTACGGCGTATTCCTCGGATCCGGGCAGGGTACCGGGCGGCGGGTCGGCGAGCTCGATGAGGAGATGGTCTATGAATCGCGAGTAGGCGACGTCTTCACCCTGGGCACGTCGTCGTGGCGGATCGAGGACATCACCCACGACCAGGTGCTGGTCACACCGGCACCTGGCCAGGCCGGCAAGCTGCCGTTCTGGAAAGGCGACTCGCTCGGCCGGCCGGCCGAGCTCGGCCGTGCTGTGGGCGAGTTCGTGCGCGAACTTGGCAGGCTCGGTCCTAACAAGGCACGAGCCAGGGTGACCGCAACCGGCCTCGACCCCTGGGCTGCTGACAACCTGCTCACGTATCTGGACGAACAGCGCGAGGCCACCCATCATGTCCCCGATGACCGTACGATCGTGGTTGAACGGTTCCGTGACGAGATCGGGGACTGGCGCGTGGCCGTTCACTCCCCTTTCGGAGCGCAGGTGCATGCGCCCTGGGCGTTGTGTGTGGCGGCCAGGATGCGAGAGCACTTTGGTGTAGACGTGCAAGCGATGCACGGTGATGACGGCATCGTGTTCCGGCTGCCCGATATCGAGTTCGACACAGGCTCTGCTTCGGCCACTGTGAGCTCAACCGGTCTTGGCTCCCCCGGTCCAGGCCAAGAGCTGATGTCCCTGATCGCGCTCGACGCAGATGAGGTCCACGATCTGGTCACCACCGAGATCGGCGGTTCTGCCCTGTTCGCAGCGCGTTTCCGCGAGTGCGCCGCACGGGCCCTCTTACTCCCGCGTCGCCGTCCCGATCGCCGGCAGGCTCTGTGGCAGCAACGGCAGCGCTCCGCTCAGCTGCTCAGCGTGGCAAGTCAGTACGCGTCCTTCCCGATCATCCTGGAGACAGTGCGCGAGTGCGTCCAGGACGTGTTCGACGTGCCTGGTCTGAGCGCCCTTATGCGCGAGATCGGGTCTCGCAAGGTGCGTCTGGTCGAGGTCGAGACGCCGACCCCGTCCCCATTCGCCCGCAGCCTGATGTTCGGTTACGTGGCGCAGTTCCTGTACGAGGGGGACTCTCCCCTGGCCGAGCGGCGTGCTGCGGCCCTGTCGCTGGACCCCACCCTGCTGGCCGAGCTGCTGGGACGTGGCGAGGGCGCAGCTCTGCGCGACCTGCTCGACCCTTCGGCGCTGACCCAGACGGAGTCCGAGCTCCAACGGCTGGCGCAGGGACGTCAGTGCCGTGGTATGGAGGATGTGGCAGATCTGGTGCGCGTGCTGGGCGCTCAACCGCACCAGTCCATCGTCGAGCGCTGTGTCAAGGGGTCCACCGCCAAAGACGTCTCCGCCTGGCTCGTCGATCTCGAGGGCGACCGACGGCTGATCCGGGTGCGCATCGCGGGCCAGGAGCGGTGGGCCGCCATCGAGGACTCAGGCCGACTGCGTGACGCCCTCGGTGTCGCTCTGCCGCTTGGTGTCCCCCAGGCCTTCCTCGAATCGGTCCCCGACCCACTGGGCGATCTGCTGGCCCGATACGCCCGGACTCACGGCCCTTTCACCGCTCGGGACGTCGCCGACTGGTTCGGCCTCGGAATGGCCGTCGTGGCAGACGTGCTGCGACGGCTCATAGCCGCCGGCCGGGTCGTGGAGGGCGAGCTGAGGCCGATCGAGTGTGGGGGCGGAGTACACGGCAACGACTTCTGCGACGCGGAAGTGCTTCGCACCCTTCGTCGTCGATCACTGGCGGCTCTTCGGGCTGAGGTCGAGCCCGTTCCGGCCGTCGACCTGGCCCGATTCCTTCCGTCCTGGCAAGGGGTGGGCGCTGGTCTACATGGCACCGAAGGCGTCCTTCGCGCAGTTGAGCAGCTGGCCGGAGCGGTAGTGCCCGCCAGCGCACTGGAAACGCTGGTGCTGCCAAGCCGTGTGGCGGCATATGGCCCGGCGCTGTTGGACGAGCTGACAACCAGAGGTGAGGTGCTCTGGCGCGGACACGGCGCCCTGCCCGGCGATGACGGATGGGTCTCCTTGCACTTGTCCGAAACCGCACATCTGACGCTGGCGGGACCCTCGCAGGACCTCGAACTCTCCGAGCATCATCGCCTGGTCCTGGACGTTCTAAGCGGCGGCGGCGCGTTCTTCTTCCGCACCCTCTCGGACGCTGTCGCCATCAACGACGACGAAGAACTGACCCGAATCTTGTGGGACCTGATCTGGGCGGGACACATCAGCAACGACACTCTGACCCCCTTGCGGGCACTGCTCATGGGCGGACGTACGGCCCACAAGCCACGGCGCACCGGCCCGCGCTCGAGCCGATACTCCAGCAGGACTGCCAGTCTCGGCGCACTGCGACACCTCTCTTCCGGCAGGACCTCATTGTCGCCGCGCACCGGACCTTCCACAGCCGCCGGCCGATGGTCTCTGCTGCCAACCGTCGAACCCGATGCCACCGTTCGCTCCTACGCCACCGCAGAGGTGCTACTGGATCGCTATGGCATCGTGACCCGCGGATCCGTGGTCGCCGAAGGGGTTTCGGGCGGCTTCGCCAGCGTCTATCGGGTGCTGGCTGCAGCTGAGGAGTCCGGGCGGGTCCGGCGCGGCTACTTTGTCGAGGGTCTGGGAGCAGCGCAGTTCGCAACTACCGGCGCCGTTGACCGACTTCGCGCTCAGAGCCGGCCGCTACCAGGCGAACCGTCACATACCGAACGCCGCAACAGGGCATCGTCAGCACTGGTTCTGGCAGCTTCGGACCCTGCTAACCCGTACGGCGCGGCTCTCGGCTGGCCCGCCCGAGTCGCTGATCTGAACCAAGGTCCCGTGGACTCCCAACACGCGACCAATGCAGTGCCCAGTCGAGCCTCCAGCCAGGGCCACAGACCCGGGCGCAAGGCCGGCGCACTGGTACTACTGGTCGATGGAGCGCTCACGCTGTACGTCGAGCGGGGCGGAAAGACGTTGTTGTCCTGGACCGACGACCCGACATTGCTGCAATCGGCCGCTGACGCACTGGCTCTGGCTGTACGTGAAGGGGCATTGGGCAAAATGACCGTCGAGAAGGCTGACGGCGCCTCGGTGCTTCGCCCCGACCATCCTTTGGCCGCCGCCCTTGCCGGGGCTGGCTTCCATGCAACGCCCCGCGGACTCCGTCTGAGACGTTAAGGCATGTCATGCGTGCAGGTGTGACTGCCAGTCACTGGGCACACGACCTTGGGGACCGGGCGTGGGCTGTTCGAGCGGATGGTGCTGCGGCGGGGCAAGCTCGGGCCCTTCATGGAGCAACTCGTCGGCGTAGCTGTAGAACCAGTCTTCACCGGGCTCATAAGAGCGAATCCATTGATGGTCCTGCTCGCGAGCATGGCGGCTCGCGTGCTGAGAGGGAGAATCATCACAGCAGCCGACGTGGCCGCACTGCGCACACCTACGCAGGTGGAACCACCAACCGCCAGTGGCCTGGCATTCCACACATCCGGGCCCGCTAGGCGGAACTTCAGGGTCGATCCCTGGCACAAGGCTCACCGCAGACCTCCATAGGAACGACGACTAGACGTCAGGCTAACCGCGACCCCACCAATGTGGAGAGCCCTCCGCATGGCCGAGCATCGGCCATGCGGACCTGCCCTGGTCGACTCGGGTCCTGATTCGACACGTACGCCGATTCCCGGCCCGGTGATCCTTTGCCAGGTTGTGACGGTCGGGGTTGGCAGCACTAGACGGATTTCAGCGCGCCGGACCCGAATCATGGCCGAGCTTAACGGCTGCGCCCTGGTGCTGTGGACCATTCCGGCTCACCTGCGCACTGGTCAGTCACCGGCGGCGGAGTCAACCAACGAGATCGTGTTCACGGGCAGTTGGGGCTTCTGTAGGCAAGGAATCGACAGCATCACTGGATCCCCAGGTGTGGACCGTGGTGACCCCAGGTGTCGCGCCCACCGTGCCGGGTTTGAGAAGCACACCGGTCTCGGCCAGCCGTGCGCTGCTCGACGAGCCCTCCATCCGGATACCTGACCACCAACTCCATCTAGGGCTCAGGGCCGAACACAAAGAGCCTGGACGGCCGAGGCAGCCTCCTTTCTTACCGTCCCGATTCCGGGCAGCAGCATGCCCATGACTGCTCTTCGAGAAGTTGACGATGAGCCGGCAGAGCCAGATCGGTGGCTTGTCCGCTTGAAGAATCTGCAGCTTGGGTCAGGCTGCTGAGGCGCGGACCAGGGTGTCGGAACGCTGACTGATCGGCAAGGTCGCCAAGGCGCTGACAGCCTCGGACTCGGCGGCCCGGTCGGACACGTCGCTGAGCATCTGGGACATCGGCAGGTGCAGCGCCGCACAGATCGACGCGAGCAGC
>PMJN01000393.1 GCA_003157445.1 Micrococcales bacterium | reverse complement strand
GATCGCACCCCGCCCCCAGACACAACCAGCCCTGACCTCGGCGGCGAACGGGTCCACCTGCCAGTCAGCCGAGTTCGCCGGCACAACATCCAGGTGCCCATGGACTGCCAACCCGGGACGACTTCGGTCCGAACCCTGCACGCGGACAAGGACATTGGCACGCCCGGGGGCGCTCTCGACGTACCACGGGTCGAGCCCGACCTCAGTGAGCTCCCCCATGACATACTCCGCGCACTCTCGCTCGCCTGGGCCCGATCCATCGCCGAAGTTGCTCGAGTCGATCCGAATCAGATCGCGGCAGATGCGGACAACTTCAGCCTCGGGATCCAGGGTGCCGGTCATAGGCTCAACACTAGTTGGCGGTTCGGAGGCAAGTCATGCTGCGTGCTATCGTTCCCCCTCGTTACGGGTGCTGCCAACAAGCGCCTTGTATCACCCTGTCCGGGTGGCGGAATGGCAGACGCGCTAGCTTGAGGTGCTAGTGCCCTTAACGGGCGTGGGGGTTCAAGTCCCCCTCCGGACACCGTAAGCGCTCCACGTCTGTGCAGGTCACAGGCTTGGGGCGCTTTGTAATTCCCCCGAAAACACCCCTTGCGATACCGCCCTGATACTTGGGCCTCATAACCCGGGCTCCCCATTCCGGTAGTCATCGACGATTGTCACGAGTTGCTCCGGCAAGACGTCGTAGAGCTCAACCAGTCGATCCCGCTGCACGTCGGTGAGTGCGCTCCAGATCTGCAACCAGCTCAAGTCCGAAGCACCGAACCGCGTGGTTGTCAGGATCTCCCACACCTCAAGCTGCCGATCGGAGTCGCCGGATTCAAAACGGTCGAGGTATACCTGCTCAATGCCTCGTTGAGCAGCGGCCAATTCCGCTTGTGTTACCGCGGGGGTGAAAGTCTCGACGCGAGCCATGGCGCTCACATCGAGGTCGAGCCGCATGTCCATCAAAGCCTCAACAACCTCGGGGCGGATGTCGTCGCGATCCTCGTTGGTCATGACGCACCACCGGAGAGCAGGGCGCCGAACTTCGCCGCTGCCTCGGCCTGCATGCCCGGCATCACGTGCGCGTACACGCCAAGAGTGATCATGGCGTTCGCGTGGCCGAGCCGCTCCGAGACGACCTTGACAGGGACGCCGGCCGCCAGGAGCAGCGAGGCGTGCGTGTGCCTCAAATCGTGAAGCCGGATTGTGGAGAGATGGTCCTCGCCGAGCGCCTTGCGAGCCGCGATGAGGGCGGCCACGAACTTGCGTGAGAACCGCTCCGGATGCCGCACGGTCCCGTCGAGGTTGGCCAGGACGTAGGCGTCATCCCGGGCCAACGCGAGCGCGAGCGTGCCCTGGGCAGCCTTGTGCGCCTTGAGCGCGGCCAGGGTCTGCGGGTCGACGTTGACAGTCCGGGCCTTGCCGGACTTCGGCGGGCCCACAATGATCTCCTCGCCCTGGCCCTTGCGCTGGACGACCGTGGCCGATCGGCGCACAGAAATGCGGGAGCCTTCGAAGTCGACATCAGCCCAGCGGAGCGCGAGCGCCTCACCGCGACGCATGCCAGTAGAGACCAGCAGGGACCACGCGATCACGAGCTCGTCCCCCGCCTGGGTGCGTTGGTCGAGGAAGGCGCGCAGCTCGTCGGCACTCCATATGTGCATCTCGGGTGAGGCAGCGGACTTGGCCGAGGGTGGGTCGGCCTTGTCTGCAGGGTTGACGGCCAGGAGCCCGTCACGGACGGCCGCACCGAGCCCGGCGTGAATGATCGTGTGTATGTAACGGACGGTGCGGGCAGAGAGCCCGCCCTGGCCGTCTGAGCGCCCGGTCGCCTCGAGCTGGTGGTAGAGCTTGGTGAGGCGGGTCCCGGTGAGCTGCTCTAGGCGCAGCGCCCCGATGTGGGGTTCGACGTGCAGTCGGACGTTCTTGCGGTAGCTGGCGACCGTTGACGGTTCTTTGCGGAGCCCGTCCAGCCAGGTCGCGAAGTGCTCGCCGACTGTGACCTTGTTCGGTGCGACGTGGGTGCCGCGGTCGACGTTGGCCAGCTGCTCGCGCAGAGCCTCCCCCGCGGCCTTCCTGGTCAGGTAGCCGCGCTTGAGCGCGACCGCCCTGGATCCGTCCTGGCCGGTGTACCCGTACTTGATGAGATAGCGCGGGCCCGCCTTGGTGGCGTACTCGGAGATGCCGCCTTCGCCGGCCTGCCGGCGCCTTGGCTTCGTCATGACTTCGTCTCCTCTTGCTTACGTGCGCGTCCACTTGGGGCAAGTAGGCCAGCATCTCGGGCCTTCGTGATCCACCGTCCCGCCGTCGATGGGGCAGCTCCGAAACGATTGGCAACGGCTGCCCTCGGATCCTCTCTGAGTTCCCTCGCCGCCGACCAAACCTCAGCCACTTCGCGCAGGAAGTCAGGCGTGACGCTGCGGGGCCTTCCTGTCCGACGCTCGGCAGCCTCGTTGATGCGAAGATGCGTGCCCACTTCCTCGAAGTGCGCGTCACGTCGTTTGAGGAAGGCTGGGACTTCTTCAGGAGGAAAGGTGTAGGCCAATGGCGGGTTGTTGCGATCCCTGTCATGGGCTGGCTTGACCTGGGTCTCGATCACCTCACGCACCAGAGTCCACACGGGTACGCGGCGGAGAACTGTTGTCGTGACGGCTCGTGTCTGAGAGCTGAGGCAGACCCGTACGGCGTCGAGATGCCAGCCCACTCCGAGCTCGTCTGGGACTTTGCCCAGCTCGACGTCGACAACAAACTCGCCCGTGTCCGGATCCGGCCACCGGCGCGACAACTGCCATTCGGACGGGATAGATGAGTTCATGTTGTAAACGGTAGGCCGGTGATCGTCCAATGTCAACAGCGTTACACGCGACGCTCACTCGGGAGTTTCTGCGCGTCGCATAACTGGCAACGCTCACTCAAAACTGCAAACATTGTTTCTATGAACATGACCGATTATCGGGCGGTGATCCAAGCCGCCGAACACGTGGTGTCGGCCGCCGGCCCGGACGCGCTCAGACACGTCCGCGAAGCAAAAGGGCGGTCAGTCGCACAGTGGGCCACCGACCTGGAGGTCTCCCGGCAAGCCGTCTACCTATGGGAACGCGGCGCCCGACGCCCCCGCGGCATTGCCGCACTGGCCTACACCGACGCGCTCGCCGGCTTGAGGTCGACATGAACCTCGACGACCTGCGCGACAGCAAGGCCGCGGCCTGGACCGTCACCCAAGTGGCCGAGCTCCTCGATGTCGACGAGCGCACGGTGCGACGGGCATGCGAAGACAAGCAACTCCCCCGCCTCAAGGTCGGCCGCCGGCTGCTCATCCCCACTGAGCCACTGCGTCAGCTGCTCGCCGTGAGCCCCCCAGACATGAGTGCGGACCCGGCGCCCACCGGGCCCAACACCACCACCGAGCCCGCAGAAGGGGCCTACGCCCATGGTGACACAAGCACGCTCCGTTCCGCCTGACCTCGGGGACAAGCACCGGATCCTGAACAACCACGAGCCCAGCTGGTGGCTCCGCTTGCAACTCGACGCCCTGGTCGCTGGGTGGGAGGCCAACGGGGTTCGCGCCTGCAAGGACATTCGCCGCAACCCGGGCCACGACGTAGGCGTCACCGCCTTGTACCGGCGGGACGCGCTCGCCTGCTCGGACTGCCTCGACGTCTTCAGGCTCAAGGGATCGCCCGATCATGAATGCGATCGCTGCCACGAGCAGTTCGACACACTCGCCGGAGTTGTCTACGACACCCACCTCGAAGGTATGCGGCTACTGGTCATGTTCGGCCTCTGCCCCGGGTGCGAGGCCAAGGAGATCAGCCAATGATGCTGGAATTCGAAGATCGTCAGGCGGCTTTCGTCGCCGGCTACGAACTCGGCCTCGCCCACCGATGCAACATCGACACCACCCAGGCCGACTACGCCGTCACTCACGCCCGACTCAAGCCCGGCATCGACGCGATCATCCGCGACATGAGCCAGCGGGGCCCCGGCGCCTACGCCGACATCGAGCGGCGCCGACGCGCACGCCAGCTGGAGGCTCACGCCCTGGTCCTGGCCGCCTCCAGGCCCTGGCCACCCGAAACCCCAAACCCTTCCGCACGTGTCCTAAATGGTTGGCCAGACCCCCCAAGGCGGGCAACGTGAGCATGTACGGCACAGACGTCGACGGCCCTACCGCAGCCCAGCGAGTAGCCATGGACGAAGAGGGCGCCAGAACCAGGGCCGAGACGGACAAGGCCGACGACGACTTCGAGGCCGAGCTCGACCACAACCGCGGCGTCAACGACGAACTGCGCAAGCTCAGAATCCGCAAGGCCGCCCAAGAGCTATTCAAAGCCGAGAACCAACCCGACGCGCCACCATTCGACGCCGGCACGTTGGCCGAAGTCCTGGCCCGTCCCGCAGACCCGCCGATGCGCGTCGCCGGCCTGATCCCGTGGGACGCATCCACCCTCGTCGTGGCCCAACGAAAGACCGGCAAGACAACCCTCGAGCTCAACCTCGCCCGCTGCCTACTCACCGGCGAAGACTTCCTAGGCAAGTTCGCCGTACGCCCCATCGACGGCATCGTCGCCATCCTCAACTTTGAAGTCTCCGCCGCCATGATCGCCCGCTGGGCAGACGAACACGGCATCGACCGAGAACGCCTCTACCTCGTCACCCTCCGAGGTCGCCGCAACCCATTCACCCACCCAAGAGACCGCGAAGCCCTCGCCGCCGACCTCCGCAGCCGCGGAGTCGAATCACTGATCTGTGACCCGTTCGGCCGCGCCTACACCGGCAAATCACAAAACGACCCCGGCGAAGTCGGAGCCTGGCTCATCGACCTCGACCTATTCGCCCGCTCCGAAGTCGGCGCCAAAGACGTCATCCTGTCCGCAGACGCCGGCTGGAACGGCGAACGCACCCGCGGATCATCCGCCCTCGAAGACTGGGCCGACGTGTTCCTCACCATGACCCGCGACGCCGACGACGACGCCATGCGCTTCCTCAAAGCCGAAGGCCGAGACGTAGAGCTCGCAGAAGACCAGCTCGTGTTCGACCCGACCACCCGCACCCTGTCCCTGGCCGGCACCGGATCACGCAAGAAAGGCAAAGACGACCGCAAACTCGCAGACCTCGCAGTCCTCGCCGTCCGAGCCGCACGAGAACAACCCGGCATCGGAGTCGCCGCCATGACCGCCAAGATCCGGGCAATGGACGACGCCCCAACATTCCGCGACGGCGACGTCTCACGCGCAGCCAAGAGAGCCGCTGATCTCGGCCATCTGACCATCATCGGCGGAGGACCCGGCAGGAAGTCCAGCCACTTCATCACCGACCTGTCAGGAGCCAAACCATGACCCCTTCCAACCCCTTCCAACCCCTTCCACGGAAGCACCCCCTAACCCCTTCCACCCCTTCTAATAGGGAAGGGGTAGGGGTAGGTAGTCCAGAGCAACCCATGCCACTGGCAGGGGTCAACGTCGTGCCGCCCGAGCCCGACGGCTCTAAGCGTGACGTGCTCGGGCGAAGCGATGTGATCTTCACCACACACTTAGGGGCGACTGCTGCCCCGGTTGAGCGGTGCGAAGTATCACGACCGGTATCGCGGGCCGCTCCGCTGGTGTTCCTGGCGCCTGTGTCGTGCTCATCGGGGCCCGGTCTGGCTGGTAATCACACGTCCCCCCTCACTGCCTCGCTCGCGTCCCTCACTGCCTCGCTCGCGTCCCCCGCTGTCCCGCTCGTGTCGCCTGATACTGGCGGACGCGTCCCGGTTGGCGCGGTATGTGAAGCGGTATCCGTCGCGGTTGGCGCGGTATCCGGCCCGGTCGTCACGCTTGGCGGTGCTCACTGATGGGCCGCGCGTGTTCGATCTGTGTGCGCCCTGACCGCAAGGCCATCGACACGGACCTTGTCGGCGGCGTGCCGTTGCGGACCATCGCCAAGGGGCGCGACATCACAATCGGGTCGCTGTCTCGGCACCGTCAGCGCCACGTGTCTCCGGCGCTGGCCGCACTGGTCAAGGCTGAGGCCGAGGATGACCACAACCTGACTCTCCTCGCGCGCCTTGAGCGCCACATGTCGACCGTCGATCGTCTGCTCGCGCACGCCGAGGCGCAAGGCAGCCTCGCGACCGCATTGCAGGCCGTACGTGAGGCCCGATCGCTGATCGAGTTGGTGGCGCGGATGACTGGTGAGCTTGATGAGCGACCGCAGACGCTCGTGGTGAATCTTGCGAGCAGTGCTGAGTGGATAGAGACGCGGTCGGTGATCCTGGCGGCGCTCGCGAGGCACCCCGCGGCCCGCGCGGACGTCGTGGCGGCCTTGTCTGGTGGCGCCGTGGCAGATGCTTCGCCTCGGGTGATTGAGGGGCGTGTGGTGCCCTCATGATCGGCAACGCGCTCACGTCTGACCTGGCCTTGGCCGCTGACCCTGCAGTCCTGGCACAACGGTTGGGCATCGTGCCTGACCCCTGGCAGTTGGATGTCCTGCGGTCGACGGATACGCGTCTGTGCCTGTGCTGTTCGAGGCAGGCGGGCAAGTCCACTATCTCGGCTGTGTTGGCCCTTCACGCCGCGCTGTATGAGCCGGGATCGGTGACTCTGATCGCCGCGCCGTCTCAGCGGCAGTCGGTGGAGATGTTTCGGACGATCACCCGCTATTACCGGGCGCTTGGTCGCCCGGTGGCGGCTGAGTCGGAGAACACGCAGAGTCTCGCGTTGGAGAACGGGTCTCGGATCGTGTCGCTGCCTGGTGATGAGCGGACGACGCGCGGGTATGCGTCGGTGCGCCTGCTGATTATCGATGAGGCGGCGCGGGTGCCGGATGAGTTCCTGGCGGCTGTGCGTCCGATGTTGGCGGTGTCTGGTGGGCGCCTGGTGGCGTTGTCGACGCCTTGGGGTCAGCGGGGTTGGTTCCATCAGGCGGCGACGTCGAAGCGGGGTTGGCGCGTCATGCGGGTGCCGGCGTCGGAGTGTCCGCGGATCTCGGCCGAGTTCCTCGCTGAGGAGCTGGAGTCGATGGGTGAGTGGAACTTCAAGCAGGAGTACGGGTGTGAGTTCGTGAGCGCGTCGGGCTCCTATTTCGACCCTGCGGATATTGCCGCCCTGTCATCAAAAGCTGTGCAGCCGCTCTTTGGAGGTCAGTCGTGAACAGGTGGATCTTGGGCGTGGACTTCGGTCAGCGCAACGACCGGACGGCGCTGGCCGCGATCGAGGTTGTGCCTTACGAGCCGGTGGACGTGGCGGACGCTGCGACGTCTCGCAAACCGTTCCTGGATCTGCGCTACCTGCACCGGATTCCGTTGAACTTGCCGTACCCGGAGCAGTGTTCGTTCATCGCGGGCCTGGTGGAGGGCACTGCGGAGCTTGAGCGGGCTGATGTGGTCGTGGATGCGACGGGCGTCGGTGTTGCCGTGTCGGATTCGTTGCGTGAGGTGCTCCCGCGCGGGTTCACGGAACTGACGATCACGGGCGGCGCACAGGCAAGCCAGGAAGGGCGCCGGTTGTCGGTCCCGAAGCGTGACCTGGTGTCCCGGTTGGCGGTGGCGATGCAGTCGCGGCGGTTGCGGGTGTCGGCGGGCCTGTCGGACGCGGTGGCGTTGTTTGACGAGCTGGGCAATTTCGGGGTGAACATCAGCGCCGCCGGGTCGGACGTGTATGGAGCGCGGTCTGGTCATGACGACTTGGTGTTGGCGACGTCGTACGCGGTGTGGATGGCGGATCGTGGCGGTACGACTGCGGTTTGGATGGAGTTCATGCGCCGGCAGGCTGCGAAGGACGGTATCCAGGTCCCGACCCTGGCCCGTAACTGGCGGGCGTCCCTGGCCGGCCGTGGGGGGCCGCCGCCTCGGTCGGCTGTGAGCGGTCCTGAGGCGCCGGCCTCTGGCCCTGTGGAGCCCGCTGCGCCCCCGCCCACTGCTCGCCGTGGCCCTCGCCGAAGCGGTCCTGACCGGCCGCCGGCCACCCGAAATGGCTGAAGCCAATGAGCCCATCCAACGAGAGGAATGACAATGTTCAGCACTGATGTCACGCAGGACGATGACCCGCGACCGGTTGCTCGCTGGCGGAGCTTGTACCGGTGCCGAGCACATCCCAATCAGGCCGTGACGTGGCGTGGGAAGGGGTGCCCGTCCTGCCCGACGACGACTACGAAGGCAGCCCGGCGGAAGGCCAAGAAGGCTGAGGCGGACGAGCCCGACTGGTGGTCTCAGTGATGGCCGCCCTACTCGAAGACGGCAGCGTCCTGCTGACACCGCTGGATTGCGGGTTGATCGTCATAGCCGAGAGCGGTATTCGCGAGTGGTGGAACCGCAACGCGCTCATACACCCGGATCTGCTGCCACTGCTGGCGGTGATGCGCTCAAGCGCTGCGAGCGCGGCCCTGGCCAGCCCGCCGCACCGAGGCGCCGTGCCGGTGGTTTCGAAGGTTGCGGCGCTTGGTTTCGTGACCTCAGAGTTGGTGGTGACGGTGAAAGAGGCCGCCGAACGGTTGGGAATCTCAGAGCAGGCGGTCACCAAAGCGATCCGCGAAGGCCGGCTATCCGGCAGTCGGGTTGGACGTGGCCCTTGGGAGATCGGTGCCGGTTCGGTCGACAAGTACACGTCGCGATGCAGTAACCGACCCCGAGAGGCGGAGTTCATGTCTGAGGCGGAGTTTCAGGCGGTCAAGGTCGAACTTCTGGAGTTGCAAGCCGATATCCAGCAGATCGAGCACGATGTGCGTGACCTCGCCGCGGCGTCGTAATGGTTCTGCCCGTGGTTGAGGTTCTGGCGAAGGCCGTTCAGGTCAACGCCTGCACGTTGAGCGCCGCGATTGACCAGTTACAAGCTGCGATCCGCCAGGCGGAGTTGCACGAGATATCAGCCCTCAAAGGAGATTTCGATGGAAACGACCGAAGTTGCAACGGTTTTCGCCCCTTGGCTGGACCTGTTGCCCGACGATATCGACCCCGCCTACAAGGCCGCTGTGCAGGCCGAGGCGCGGGCGACTGCTCGTCACGACCAGATCGGCAAGATCGTGGCCGACCTCGAAGCGAAGGTGGCCGCTGGTGCCGCTGATCCTGCCGTCGACCCCGCCTCGCTGATGACCCCGGCCGCCAAACTGGCAGCCGCGCGCACCCTCGCGTCTGTCGCGCCGCCGGTCGTGCCGGTTCCGCAGGCCAAACATGACTTCGTGGCGTCGACGCTGCCTCGTCCGAACCCGGCGAGGTACCGGATGCCCTCGCCGCCGCGGTTTGTCGGCGAGCTCACGCACTACATCCGCATTCATGCTCGTGAGGGCGTGCTCCCACCCGTGGCCACCCCGACTGACCTGCAGGCGATCAAGGAATACCAGCGTGTCGCTGCGATGGCCTCTGAAGCGTGGGCATCACTGGGATTCCTGGACGGGTACGCCCAGGGCGTCCCGATGGGTTCGTTCGTGGCCGCCTGGAGTGAAACGGTCAACTCGCCCCGGTGGGATGAGCTGATGGCTGCCATCACCGACCTGACCGCGCTGGTGGCCAAGGCTGATGCCTCCAGACCCGAGGCCGGGGGTTGCAATTACGGTCCTCATTCCAGCCTGAAAATGCAACCGGCTCAGCCGACCGAGACCTGGCGGTATGAAACCCAGATTCGTGACGGCGTACTACTGGTCAACGCCTGAGAACCACGCAACACAACCACGAGATAGGAAAAGGGCAATGGCAGCAAAGGTTTACAGGTACCGAGGCGGGATCACATCCGTCGTGCCGTTGACGGTGCGGCAGCTCGACACTCGGCTGGTCAAGGCGAAGGCGTCGAGCAAGGACGCGCAGGTGCCGGTCTATGACAGCACCGGACAGATCGTAGGCCTGTGCAGTCAAGCCGACATTACCCCTGTAGCGGCGCCCGCTGCGCCAGCTGGGAACGTCCAGGCGCAGGCCAAGAAAGTCCAGGCGCACCCGGCGCCCGCCCCGGCTGCCGCTGTGTCTGCGGACGACGCGGCCGAAGCGGTCACCAAGGCTGTCAGCGGGGCGACCTTCCACGACGACGGCGCGTCCACGAGGTTCGCGAAGGCGGCTGGATCTACCAACGACCGTTGGGACGCGCTCCTCAAGTCCATCGGCAGCGATTCGCGGAATGGTGTGGAGCTGCAGCGAGCTGTTGCTGTTTCAGCCCTACGTTTTCAGGCAGACGGCATGTCGACGGCGAACGCGGTGGCCCTATCCAAACGTCTGGGATGCGACCTGGCCAGCGCTGAGCAAGCCCGTCAGATCCGTCGGGGGGCGCGGCGATGACCACCGGTGTGCCGGTCGGCATGCTTGTCTTCTGCGCTCGCCCTCAGGTCAACGGCGCCGGGTTTGACCCTGCCCTTGTGCTGGCCAACCTTGACGGGAATGCGGCTCACACGGCCGCACCATTCACATTCCGGGTCGAGCTCCTGTTGTTTTCGACCGACCCGAGCTCGGGCGTCATGAAACCGATGACAGTGGAGGCGGTGCTGTACGAGGACCGCGTCACGGCGGCCGGTCAGGCGCCAGGTTCTTTGACGCAGCTGCAGGCCGCGTCGGTGATGTAAAGACCCGGGCGGGAGCGGCGTCAACGTCAGGCCCTGGTCCTTTTGGTCGTTCTCCTTGCGGCCAAGGCAGCGAAGGCGGCTCTCATGGTCCTCCCGGAGGAGGCGGTCACCTGCGTCCTCCCGCCCACTCAAAAGCAACGCCCCTGCCGGCTGGTCGCCTGGCGGGGGCGTTGCTGCGTCGTGTGAAGGCGCTAGTCGGTGCTCGGAAGCGCGCCCGTCAGCGGCGGCCCGGCCAGTGCCCGATCAACCGTCGCCCACAGTAGGTCGTTGCGCCCCCAAACCGGATCGATCACCCACACCTGGTAGGCGCCCACCAAGGCATCCACAGCCGACGCAGAGCACGAGTCAGCCCATACGTAAGTGATGTTTTCGCCCTCGATCGACATACCCGCCCACGTAAACGCGGCGCCCTCATCGAGGGTGACCGGGACGTGTAGGTACGACTCAGTTCCGGGCCAACAGAAGACGCATACGAGATCCGTTGGCATGCACACAGCCGCGATCGTTTCGGCCGTCTGTTCATCGCAGAACCCGGAAACACATGCTCGCTGGTCGGTGTCTTCGCCGGGTTGCGAATTCTCCGTCACGAAGCCGGCGCGATTGAACCTGGCTAAGGCCGGAATCAGGTCGGTGGTCTCCCCGTCAGGGGTTGCTCCCCCGTATCCCGGGTTGAAGCTCAGGGAGCCTTCGAGCCAGCGCGCAGTGAGTTCACCGAGCTCGGCAAGCGTGTTCGCTGACATCCACGCATCGACAGCAACTTGGTCGAGTTCCATTGCGTCCCCCTTCGAGATGATGACCCGGAACCTAGCGCGGTTGAGCGCCTGTGGCGAGAGTCAGTGTCGACCGTCAAGGGGCCAATTGGTAGACGGTGCCAGGCATAGCCGCAGCACGGGCACCCGACGACACGAGGTAGACGGGTGTCAAGAGGCTCGCGTCGGCATGTTTCCGCAGGTTGGCCCCTGCCTGACGGGGTGTCCGGCGACGGATTGGTAAACCGATGATCGAGCAAACACGGGCAAATACGTCGGGTCGGTAGGTAGACGGTGCATAGCCTCGACAGACCACAGGGCCAGACTCAATCAAGATGAGGCGGGCGCTTGATCTGCTGTCAGACGGTGCGCACATGGCCCAGCGGCAGGCTCTTGCGGTCTTCCGCATCTCCACGTAATCGAAGAGCTCTTGGGACGTTTGGCGGTGCTCTGTGCACGGGACTCGATCAGTGCTTGACTGCCCAAGGACACGGGGGGGTCTGGTCCGAGGGCCGTAAGTACCTTCCTGGTCACCCGAGGAAGGATCAAGGCCATGCTCACTCGCACTACGCGCGTACTCTGCACCGCCGCGCTCGCCATGACATCCCTTGTTGGACTGGGGACAAGTGACGCGCTCGCAGCTGGCTCATGCTCGGCGTGGGCCCGGCTACCGGCGCAAGTCGCCATCGACCGCTCAGACGTCCTGGTTACTGCCCCGGTGGTCACCAACTGCACCAACTACTCCGCGGCGGCCTATCTCAACGGTCCCAGCGGCAACCTTGCCTTCCTCTGGTACATGGACAGCAGCCCGACACAGACAATCGACTTCTCAGCGAGCTTCGACAAGGTTGGCACCTACTCAACTGTGTTTGACAATGGCTACTCCGACAACGGGACCGGCGGAGTGAACTGGACGCCTACCTCGATGACGTTCAAGTACGGAACGTGGAGCTACATCGCCAGCTCCCGAGTCGGCACGGCCGTCTACATCAATACCCAGGTCCAGCAGTACACCAACACTTACGCCGGTGTCATCTCCCCGGCG
Organism: Micrococcales bacterium; assembly: GCA_003157445.1. Taxonomy (GTDB): domain Bacteria; phylum Actinomycetota; class Actinomycetes; order Actinomycetales; family Dermatophilaceae; genus UBA4719. The sequence goes on along the minus strand of PMJN01000393.1, from coordinate 1,844 downwards.
GGACGGATCTCCTACCTTCAGCGGTACATCGGAGGAACCTGGCAGAACATGATTGCGCTCACGAGCAACTCGACGGGCCGCTGGACTGCCGGGTTCATCCAAACCAAGGTCTACCAGTACCGCATCCTCACCCACGAGAACGGAACGGCCTTGAGCGCAACCAGCGCCTCTACCTTCCGCTGACACCAACTGCGCGAACACGCACGAAGCAGCGCCCGCTTCACTGATCGAGGCGGGCGCTGTTGCGCGTGCTGGGTCAGTCCACAGACAACGGGACCGACACCGGGCCCTCACCCAGCTCAAACGCCTTGACGTCAAGGCGACGCTGGTACTCCCGCCCTGCATAGAACACGTCCTGGACTTTGGTGACCTGGTCGCCGTTGTCTGCGCTGGTGTTGTTGTGCTGCAATGGGTTCATGATCGGTTGAACCTTTCTCGTAGGTGAATCCGATACAGGCCCTTGGTCGGTGGTTCCAACACCGGCCGGGGGCCGATCTACGTCTTGCCCTTGTCTAGTCCCTTCCTCGGACAAGCGCGCGATGAGACCCGCGCTTGTGATACTCCGCGTGATACTGCCGCCGAGGTAAAAAGATGTCTCGGCTTGCTCGGGCTGTGATGGCGGACCCCTGGGAAGCATGGCGCCGGAGCACAATCCGGCCTCTCGATGTACCTGCATGAGGATGTGGGGACGTGAGTTCAAGTCCCCTCCCGGACACTTGTTCGAGTCTCTGACCTGCGGATATTCATAATCATCGATGTCTTTGCCCGGCTGGAACCCCCGACACGGTCGTGCTCAGCCCGAGGTGAACCAGGGGTGTGTCCCTGGTGGGCAAGTCCCCGTCCGGACACTTCAGAAGAGGGCCTTTGCCCTGCGGAGAACAGGTCGGGGGCTCTTCCTGTTTCCGCTCATGGGAACATCTTGGGAACAATCTGCCGACTGAGGGTCAGACCAAGGCGTTCCCACGTGGGAACAGAACGGCAGGATCATGGCATTTCTGGAGCAGCGGCCACGCGGCGACGGCGGCATAACGGCGCGCGTCATCTGGCGTCAAGACGGTCAACGGGCGGCGGAGAAGTTCGCGCCCAACTCAAGGCACTCGCCGTTCTGACGCTCCCTTCGCCGACGGTTCCCGGGGGCCAGCTACCTCCTCTTCGGCCGCAACGTGCAGGACGTCACGCCCAAGGACGTCCGGCTCTGGCTCTCACGCTGGGATCAGGGGCTCAAGACGAAGGCCAACTACCACGGCCTCCTGTTCGCCGTCTTCGCCTGGGCCGTTGAGGAACACGCATTCATCACGGTCAACCCCTGCGCCAAGACCGCACCATCACGGCCCACCATCAAGGCGGAGCAGCCCGAGCGGACCTGGCTCACCGAGGCCGAGTCCAAGACCTTCACCGACCTTCACCGACCTTCACCGACACGTTCATGGCTGAGAACTCCCGCGACCTCCTGCGCGTGATGGTGGGCACCGGTCTGCGCTTTGGCGAGATCACCGCCTTGTGGGTTGAGGACATCAACCTCACCAAGCGCACACTCAGCGTCCGCAAGGCGTGGAACCGCCAAAGCGAAAATGGCCAGACCCAGATCCCCCAGTGGCCCACCAAGCGGATCAGCGCCAAGCACGAGATGCGCGGGCACTATCTCGGCATCCCCAAGACGCCGAAGTCACGGCGAACCATCACCATCGCCCCATCAGTGGTGACTGATCCTTCGCCGCGCGATGAAGGACAAGTCCCCTGACGACTTCGTGTTCACCACGGCCGCCCGCTCCACCTCCAGCGCCTCTCTTCGCTGGACAGGCGGCCGACGGCCGACTCAGTGCTACAAAAGGGGCAGACTGCCA
>PMJN01000259.1 GCA_003157445.1 Micrococcales bacterium | reverse complement strand
CCTCTTCGTGATGAAGGACCACTAGATCGTTGCCTTGGCTGTAACAAGGGAAGTAGCCGTAGACGACAGCGGCCTCGATCAGGGCCTCGGTCTTGATCCGGTCCAGCCACATCCGTAGCCGCGGCCGGCCTTCGGTCTCGACCAGGTCCTCGTAGGACGCACCGTCCTGGCCGCGCTCACCCTTGAGCCCCCACTGCCCCAGGAACGTCGCCCGCTCGTCGAGGTATGACGCATAGTCGGCCAGGGCGATGCCCTTGACGACCCGGCTGCCCCAGAACGGCGGCGTCGGGATGTCGTTGTCCTGGGCCACGTCCGAACGAGTGGTGTCGGCCGGGGCGTCTTGCTCGGCCGAGCCAACCACCGCACGAACCCGGCGTTTGCGCAGCTCGGGCAGGGTGTCCGAGACGCTGAGCTCGGGATTGGCGCGGGCGGACGCTACTGCGTCCATCAGGCGCAGGCCCTCGAAGGCATCTCGGGCGTATCGGACCTCACCCTGGTATACCTCAGCCAGGTCGTTCTCGACATACGCCCGGGTCAGGGCAGCGCCACCGAGCAGCACCGGCCAGCGCGCCGCCAACCCGCGGGAGTTGAGCTCCTCGAGGTTCTCCTTCATGACCACTGTTGACTTGACCAACAGTCCGCTCATGCCGATGGCATCGGCATTGTGTTCCTCGGCCGCGCGGATGATCTCGCCGATCGGCTGCTTGATGCCGATGTTGACGACCTCGTACCCATTGTTCGACAAGATGATGTCAACCAGGTTCTTACCGATGTCGTGCACGTCGCCTCGCACCGTGGCCAGCACGATTCGCGCCTTGGCCTCACGGGCGGAACCATCAGCATTGCCCTCGATGAACGGCTCGAGATAGGCCACCGCGGCTTTCATGACCTCGGCGCTCTGCAGCACGAACGGCAGCTGCATCTCGCCCTTGCCGAACAGCTCGCCGACGGTCCGCATCCCATCAAGCAGATTGTCGTTGATGATGTCCAGGGCACTGTCACCCCTGTCCAGCGCCGCTTGCAGGTCACCCTCCAGGCCTTGACGCTCACCGTCGATAACGCGCCGCCCCAGTCGCTGCGCCAGGGGTAGAGCGGCGAGCTCTTCGGCCCGAGCGTCCTTCAACGAGGCCTGGTCCACACCCTCGAACAGCTCCAGCAGACGGCCCAGCGGGTCGTAGGTCAGCTCGCTCTTGCCGGGCTCACCAGCCCAGACACGCTTGTCATAGACAAGGTCGAGTGCCACCTGGCGCTGCTCTTCGGGGATCCGGGCGATCGGCACGATCCTGGCGGCATGCACGATCGCGGAGTCGAGTCCGGCCTTGACACATTCGTTCAGGAATACCGAGTTGAGGACCACACGCACAGCCGGCTTCAGACCAAAGGACACGTTCGAGACGCCCAGAGTTGTCTGAACCTCCGGATAGAGACCTTTGATCTCGCGGATGGCCTCAATGGTCTCCAGGCCATCGCGTCGTGTCTCCTCCTGGCCTGTGGCGATCGGGAACGTCAACGTGTCCACGATGATGTCCTGCACGTTCATACCCCACTGGCCGGTCAGCGCCGTGATGAGGCGCGAGGCCACGGCCACCTTGTGCTCGCGGGTTCGAGCCTGACCGGTCTCGTCGATGGTCAAGGCGATGACGGCCGCGCCGTGTTCCTTGATCACGGGCATGATTCGCGAGAATCGCGAGCCCTCACCCTCGCCGTCCTCGTAGTTGACCGAGTTGACGACCGCGCGGCCACCCAGCAACTCGAGGCCAGCCTCGATCACGGCCGGTTCTGTGGAGTCCAGAACCAGCGGCAGGGTGCTCGAGGTGGCGAACCGGCTGACGACCTCGTGCATGTCCTGCACACCGTCACGACCGACGTAGTCGATACAGACGTCGAGTAGGTGGGCTCCGTCCCTGGTCTGGTTGCGGGCGATCTCCACGCACTCGTCCCAGCGCGAAGCCAGCATTGCCTCTTTGAACGCCCTGGAGCCATTGGCATTGGTGCGCTCGCCGATCGACAAGAACGACGCGTCCTGGCGGAAGGGCACGGTCGAGTACAACGACGCAACGCCGTGCTCGGGTCGCGGCCGACGTGGCTTGACCGGTGTCCAGCCAACAGCCTTGACGACCTCCGCCAGGTGGGCGGGCGTGGTACCACAGCAGCCACCAACAAGGGAGAGCCCGAACTCCTTGACGAACTGCGTGTGGGCGGCTGCGAGCTGCTCGGGAGTAAGCGGGTAGGCCGCGCCGTCTTTGGTGAGTATGGGCAGCCCGGCATTGGGCATGCAGCTGATGGGGATACGGGAGTGCCGCGAGAGATAACGCAGGTGCTCGCTCATCTCAGTGGGGCCGGTCGCACAGTTCAGACCGATCGCGTCGATCCCCAACGGTTCCAGAGCCGTCAGTGCCGCGCCGATCTCGGAGCCCATGAGCATGGTGCCAGTCGTCTCGACCGTGACATGAACGATGATCGGCAGGTTCTCACCGGCAGCAGTCAGCGCACGCCTGGAACCGATCACCGCAGCCTTGGCCTGCAACAGGTCCTGGGAAGTCTCGACCAAGATGACGTCGACGCCTCCGTCGATCATCCCGCGCGCCTGCTCGGCGTACGCGTCGCGCAATGTGGCAAAGGCCACGTGTCCCAAGGATGGCAGCTTGGTGCCTGGACCCATCGAGCCGATCGCGAAACGCGGATGTTCAGGAGTCGACCAGTGCGCCGCGGCTTCTGCGGCGATCCGCCCGCCCGCCTCGGCGAGCTCATAGATGCGATCAGAGATGCCGTACTCGCCGAGGTTGGCCAGGTTGGCGCCGAACGTATTGGCCTCGACGGCATCGACGCCCACGGCGAAATAGGCGTCATGGACGCCTCGCACGACGTCCGGACGGCTGATGTTGAGAATCTCGTTACAACCCTCGTGGCCTTGGAAATCGGCCATCGAAGGGTCTGCGGCCTGCAGCATGGTGCCCATCGCGCCGTCGGCAACAAGGACTCGCTCAGCAAGAGCAGTACGGAAGAGGTCAGAGCGGCTGCTCAAGGTGGTCCGCCTTCTCAGTGGTGGGATCGACGGAGAGTCTATCGGCGGGTTGTATGGCCACCCAACCGTGATTCCGTAGTCTGGTCACTTCAGACCACTCAGTAGCTATCGGAGGCCCCCCGTTGATTGAGCTCGCGGATGTGCCAGAACTACGCGATCCGATCATGATCGCTGCCTTTGAAGGCTGGAATGACGCGGGCGAAGCAGCCACAGCCGCCATCGAGCACCTGAGCGAGGTGTGGAAGGCCGAGCCCGTCGCAGCCCTGGATCCAGAGGACTACTACGACTTTCAGGTCAGCCGTCCGCGGGTTGTCCTCGATGACGGGAAGCGCCGCATCAGCTGGCCCACCACACGTATCCTCCTGGCCACCTCTACCTCGCTGGATCGCGACATCATCCTCGTGCAGGGCATCGAGCCGTCGACTCGCTGGCGTTCGTTCACCATCGAACTACTCGAGTTCGCACAACAGATCGGGATCACCACATTCGTGACTCTGGGCGCCCTGCTCGCTGACGTGCCGCACACCCGACCCCTGCCCATCTCAGCCACCTCGGAGCACGAGGAGGTCGCTCGGCGTTTCAACCTCGAATCCAGCAGTTACGAAGGAGCCACCGGCATCGTCGGGGTCCTGGCGGACGCGGCTGCCCAGTCGGACCTGCCGGCGCTGTCATGCTGGGCCGCCGTTCCCCACTACGCGGGAGGTACCCCGTCGCCCAAGGCCACCCTGGGGCTCATCGCCAAGCTGGAGGAGCTGCTCGACCTGCCGATCCCCCATGGTGACCTCCCCGAACAGTCACGGGCCTGGGAACACGGAGTCGATGAGCTGGCAGAGTCCGATGACGAGGTGGCGGAGTACATCCACTCCTTGGAAGAGGCCCAGGACACCGCAGACCTGCCGGAGGCCAGCGGTGACGCCATCGCCCGCGAGTTCGAGCGCTACCTTCGCCGTCGTGGTGACGACCCGCAGGCAGGTTAGAGCCGTACACCCAGCAGCGCGTCCAGAGCCCGCCCGACCAACCCGGGGGCACCGAGCTCGAAACCATCGCCGGCTTGGGTGCTGGCCAAGCTTGCGGGACCTTGCAGGCTCTGCAGGACCCACTCATCCACGGCGTCCAGAGCGCCCGGCGCGTCGAGGTCATTGGCAAGGCACTCGCGAATGCGTTCAATGGTCGAGCCGGCCGGCGGACCACCGTTGCCGGACAACCCTGCCCGCCAGGTCGCAAGTCGTTGCTGGGCCTGTTCCAAGACCTGATCGGTCCACTGCCAGGGTGTGCGGTAGTGGTGGGCTAGTACGGCCAGCCGGATGGCCATCGGATCAACCCCTGAGCGTCGCAGCGTCGATACGAACACCAGGTTGCCCTTGGACTTGCTCATCTTCTCCCCGTCGAGGCCGACCATCGCCTGATGAACGTAGGCCAGCGCGAACGGTGCGGCGCCGGTGATGCCGCACGCTTGCACCGCGCTCATCTCGTGGTGAGGGAAGACCAGGTCGGTGCCGCCTCCCTGCACATCGAAGGTCATCCCGAGGTAGTCCAGGGCAATAGTCGTGCACTCGATGTGCCATCCGGGGCGACCATCACCGAGGTCGCCGCCGGGCCAGGACGGCTCGCCGGTGCGGGCTGCGCGCCACAACAGCGGATCCAGCTCGTCCCGCTTGCCCGCGCGCTCGGGGTCTCCCCCACGTTCGGCATAGACCGCCATCATCTGGTCGCGGTCCCACCTGGAGACCGAACCGAAGTCCGTTGCCGATGAGAGGTCGAAATAGACGTCGCCGGCCCCGCTGATCCCCTCGCCCTCGGGAAGTTCCACGCGGTATGCCGTGCCCTCAGAAAGCAAGTCGGTCACGGCCTTGACCACTGATGGCACACCTTCGACCGCGCCGATGTAGTGGTCGGGGGCGATCACGGCAAGAGCGGTCATGTCCTCACGAAAGAGCGCGATCTCATCTTCGGCCAAAGCCTGCCACGACACGCCGTCACGGGCGGCACGCTGCAGCAGGGGCTCGTCCACATCGGTGACGTTCTGGACGTAGAGCACCTCGTGGCCTGCGTCGCGCAACGCCCGACCCAAGAGGTCAAAGGTCACATAGGTGGCGGCATGGCCGATGTGGGTGGCGTCGTAGGGAGTGATGCCGCAGACATACATCCGCGCCGTCGGCCCTGGCCTCAGCTGGCGCACAGCTGCGGATGCGGTGTCGTAGACATGAACCGGCAGCCCGGTGCCGGGCACTGCAGGAATGAACGGCGAGGGCCAGGATTTCACGTACTGAGCCTAACGGTCAGCGATCGACCAGTCCGGGGGTGGCCATCTGTCAACCACCTACAGGGGCGGCCAGGGTACGGCGGGGCCGCGACTGTTAGGCGCAGGGAACCGCTTGGTGGCCAGTAGGCCCGCGATACGGCCGCTGACGGCTTGGATCTCGGCCGGCGACAAGAGCAGCTCCAAAGTCTGGGACAAGGGGCTGGCCGAGGTGCTCAACCATCCCGCAAGAGCGTCCAGCCGGGCCAGCTCGGCTTCTGGCAGCCTCTGGCCCACCCAGCCCCACAACACCGTGCGTAGTTTGGGCTCTACGTGACAGCCAACGCCGTGGTCAAAGCCCCACAGGGACCCGGACTGGTCCAGGACCAGATGGGAGCCCTTGCGGTCAGCATTGTTGATGACCACGTCGAACACCGCCGCTGAGGCCAGTTCCGGCCGATCAGCGTGGGCCACGACGACATCGCTGCCGTCAGCCAACTGCGCCTCAAACACCGGCAGCCACCCCGGTGCAAGGTCTGCCGGGGCCAGCACGTCCACCAGACTGCGGGAGGCACCCTCGGCGACCTCTACCCACAGCTGGACCGAGCCAGGTCCCAGCGGACCGTCCGCCAGAACGGTGGGGGGTACGAGGTTCCAGCCACCGGCAGCCGACAGCGCGAATGCCGCGGCCTCGCGTGCAGCCAGGGTCCCGTCGGGGAAGTCCCACAGTGATCGCTCCCCCCGCACCGGCTTGTAGATCACCCGCGTGCGGATGTCCCCGAGAGCAAGTTCCCCACGCAGCGCCACGTTGCTGGCATCCGCCAGACGGCCCTCGATCTCGATCTCGCCGAACGTCAAGACATCCAGGACGAGCGCAAGCTCTTCCTGGGTCGACGCGGCGACCAGATTCACGGTTCCCACAAGGTCATGGTGCCCACTTGGTGCTCAGCGCTTGTAGCCGTTGGCGCGAGGGCAGATGTGGCCCGTCGGGTCCAGGGGGCCGCCACAAAAGGGGCACGGAGGCCGTCCGGCAGCAACGACCTTGGCGCATCGGCGGGCGAAGGCCCGGGCCAGGGCAGGCTCGATCACGACCCTCAGGACGGTCTCGAAGGGCCCGGGCTGCTCGGGCTCCAGCGTGGTCTGGCCCTCCTCGTCGACCACGAGCTCCTCCTGCCCGTTGTGGCACTCGACGATGACCACCCGGCGGTCTGCGTCCCACCCCAGGCTCATGGTGCCGACCCGGAACTCGTCCTCAATCGGTGTGGCCAGAGGGTCGACGTCCTCGAAAGCCTCAGCAACGACCTCGGCAGCCTCGCCCGAGGCGAAGTCGTCCAGCAGGTCGTTGACCCGGTCGGCCAGAGTGCTCAGCTGTTGCTTCTCCAGGGACACTGAGGCCAGCCGAGACCCTGCGCTGGCCTGCAGGAAGAAGGTCCGTTGCCCGGGCGGCCCGACTGTGCCCGCGACGAACCGATCTGGTGGGTCGAACTCAAGGACCGGCATACCGACAACTTTAGTGGGCGGTGCCAGCGCCGCCGCCCACTGGCGCGTCGCCAGGGGGCGGAACCAGAGCTGACAAGTCGGTCCCGTCATCGTTGAGCCGGACCAGGTAAGGGCGCCTTTGGGTGTAGCTCACGACCGACAACGACGCCGGACCCACGATGATCCTCTGGAAGTGATCCAGATGCGCGCCGGCCGCATCGGCCAGGATCGACTTGATGATGTCGCCATGGGAGACCAGCGCCCAGATAGCGCCCGGCCCATGCTCATCATTGACTGCAGCGTCGATGTCGCGCACGGCCTGCAGGCCGCGAGCCTGCATCTGGGCAATGGACTCCCCGATGAACCCCTCTCCATCGGGGAACCGGGCCGCGCTTGGCTGGTTCTGCACCGTGCGCCACAGGGGCTCCTTGGCCAACTCCTTGAGGGAACCGCCTGTCCAGGCGCCATAGCGACACTCACCGAGTCGCTCGTCCGTGCGCACGGAGACGTCTTTCAACCCACTGAGCACGATCTGGGCTGTCTCGAGGCAGCGTTGCAGTGGGCTGGAGACCAGCGCACGGATCGGCAGCCCTGCCAGTCGCTCGGCCAGAGCGGCGGCCTGGCTCCGCCCGACATCGTCCAGCCCAACACCTTCGGTCCACCCCGCCAGCGTCCCCTTGGCATTGGATGAGGTTCGTCCATGGCGGATCAGCAGGCAGGTCGGCACAGGAGCCACTGTACGGCGGATGTGGCAAGGAGTCCCGAAGCCGTGATCACCGCGGCAATGCCGGCAGTGCCGGGTCACACAGAGCACCCAAGATAGATGGCGGGTGCTCAGCAGACCTTCTTCAGGTGGGTCGGCAATAGCAGAGACCCAGGAGCCGTCCGCCCGTTCAGAACGCCGCGGCTTCAGCTCCTTCAGCATCACAAGGGATCACCACGCGACGACGCCGGCAACCCTGCGATGCCCTCGCGTGGTGCGGCTCTCCAGAGGTCAAACTGCAACCACCGGGGGGCCCCGCTAGAAGCACGCCGCCCACTCTTTACCCATGGTGGCCGAGCAGCCCTTGCCGTAACGCGCAGGGGCCCTTCTCAAGTGGCGCTGAGATAACCCGTTCCCAAAGCAATGACAAGGGCCAGTCCCAGCGCAACGCGATACCAGATGAAGACCGTGATCGGATGGTGAGCGACGAACCTCAGCAGCCAGGCGATGCTGGCATAGGCCACCACGAATGCGACGAGCACTCCCAGGGCCATCTGACCGAGGCCGACCACGCTGGGGTCGACGTCCTTGATCTCGTACAACCCAGCGGCAGTCAACGCCGGAATGGCCATGAAGAATGACAACCGGGTGGCCGTGACCCTGTCGAGCCCGTCCAGCAGGCCGGCCGAGATGGTTGCCCCCGAGCGAGAGACCCCAGGGATGAGTGAGAAGCACTGCATCAGACCCATGATCAGGCCGTCACGAATGCTCACCTGACCCTCGCCGCGCACCACTGCTGCCTTCTCGAGAACGCTGTGGCGCCTCTCAGCAGCCCACATCACCACGCTCCACAAGAAGAGGGCTGCCGCGACCACCCAGAGGCTGCGTAGCGGGCCCTTGACGACGTTCCTGCCCAAGAACCCGACCACGGCCACCGGGATCGATCCGACGATGACCGCCCAGGCGAGCTGGTAGTCGTGCTTAGTGCGTTCCTCAGCGGTGCGCAGGCCACGGAACCAGGCGCCAAGCAGGCGGACGATGTCTTTGAAGAAGTAGAGGACGGTGGCGGCGATGGCACCCATCTGAATGATGGCGGTGTAGGCCGTGACTGCCTTGTTGTTGACCGTGTAGCCCAGCAGGTCTTCGACGATCGTCAGGTGCCCGGTCGATGAGACGGGAAGGTACTCGGTAAGTCCCTCCACGATGCCAAGGATGATCGCGTCAAAGTAGGTCAGATGCTGCACGGGTCTTCTCTCGTGTTGTCCAGTCGGTTAGTCACCCAGCCCGGACTCACCCAGAAGCTCGGCCATCGTGCGCACGACATGCAGGCGTTCGTCCAGCGATGCACCTTCGGCAGCGATCGTGAGCGTCGTTACCCCGGATGCAGCGTACCGGCTCAATCGTTCTTTGACTCGGCCGCGCGGGCCGATCAAGGACGTCTGGTCGATGAACTCCAACGGCACGGCGGCCGCCGCCTCGCGGTGTTTCTTGGCAAGGAAGAGATCCTGGACCTTTGCAGCCCCCTCCTCGAAGCCCATCCTTACCGCCAGTGCGTTGTAGAAGTTCTTCTCCCGCGACCCCATCCCACCCAGGTAGAGGGCGGCCTGGGCACGCAACGGGGCAGCGGCCGCCTGAACCTCATCGTTGAGTATGACCGGGACCGTTGGCACGATGTCGAAGCCGGCTAGGCGGTCCTGTTCGGTGCCGCGATCGGCCCTGGCGCGCCCGACTCTCAGCGAGGCCAGCAGGTCGCCGGAGTACTCCGGGCTGTAGAAGACCGCGAGCCAGCCATCAGCGATCTCGCCTGCGAGCTCGAGGTTCTTGGGACCGACCGCAGCCAGATAGATCGGCAGATGCTCGCGTACTGGATGAATGGTCATCCTCAGCGCCTTGCCAGGGCCGTCCGGAAGGGGCAAGGTCCAGTGCTTGCCCTGGTAGGCGACAGTCTCACGTCGCAGCGCCATCTTGACGATGTCGACGTACTCGCGGGTCCGTCCCAGCGGCGCATCGAACTTCACCCCGTGCCATCCCTCGCTCACCTGAGGTCCGGAGACGCCCAGACCAAGCCGGAAGCGCCCGCCTGACAACGTGTCCAGGGTCGCGGCCGTCATAGCGGTCATGGCCGGGGTCCGTGCCGGGATCTGCATCACAGCCGATCCAAGGTCGATGTTGTCGGTCAACGCCCCAACCCATGACAGGACTGTCGCCGTGTCCGAGCCATAGGCTTCGGCAGCCCAGACAACCGCATAGCCGATCCTGTCTGCTTCCTGCGCCAACGCGATATTGTCCGCGTCGTTGCCCATGCCCCAATAGCCCAGATTCAACCCAAGTTTCATGTCGGTGAGGCTATCGGCGACGTGCAGCCATGGGCAGGCCCGGGCGCCGCTAACGTACCGAGACATGCGACACAGGACAATGGGACGATCAGGATTGTCAGTGCCTCGCCTTGCCCTGGGGACCATGGGCTGGGGGCCCGCACCTCAATCGAGGATGCCCGCGAGCATCTCAAGACGTACCTGGGCGCAGGAGGAGACTTCGTCGACACCGCTCACGGGTATGGCGATGGCGCCTTCGAGCAAGCACTGGGCACGATGTTCGACGACCTGCTCCCTCGCGATCAGCTCGTCATCTGCACCAAGGCCGGCGTCTGGCGGCGGATGGGGACGCGGGTGGTGAATACGTCCAGGCGAGCTCTGATGCACCAGGTCGACACGTCGCTGGAGCGGCGGGGCACGCCGTACGTGGATCTCTGGCTGGTGCACGATGACACGCCCCTTGACGAAACTCTGTGCGCGCTGGAATGGGCGGTGAGCAGTGGGCTGGCCCGCCATGTCGCAGTCTCGAACTACTCGCGCTGGCAAGCGGCGCACGCCGCGACGTTGATGTCCGGCAATCGAGTTCCTCTGGTGGAAACCAGGTCGAGTACTCACTGTTGAACCAGATACCTGAGGACGAACTGGTGCCGGCCGGGCCGTCGCTGGGTTTGGACTGCTGCCCTGGTCACCCCTTGGACGCGGGACCCTCACCTGCAAGTACCGACATGGGATACCCGATGAGTCATCCGACGCCTCTAGGGAGCCCACCTCAGTGACAGGTCTCAGCCTCACCGACGAGTCCGCACAGATCGTGGACGCCGTGGCCATCGCAGCACAAGGCATGAACGTCAGCTCCGCCGAGATCGCGCTGGCATGGGCGCGAGACCGGCCCGGCGTGCTCGCACCTATCGTTGGCGTCAGCACCACAGGCCAGCTGCCTGCCGCTCTGGCCAGTGAGGATCTCGAACTGCCTACCGAAATCATTCACGCCCTAAACGACGTCTCCGACTGAGCTCCAGGCGGCAGCACCTGAGTGCTGGCAGCCCCACGGGACGTGGCAGAAAGCCCGCGGGACGTCAGTGGGAGCGGGAAGGCTCTTCGTCGTAGTCGCTGTCGTCAAGCCCCAGATAGACGCCGTTGCTGTCGCCATCCTCGTCGCCGTGGTCATCCAGCACCTCGTCGCCGTTCACCTGGTCGGCGTCTTCGTCTTCGTCTTCGTCTTCGTCTTCATCTTCGTCTTCGTCTTCATCTTCGTCGCCGCTATAGATCTCCAACGGAGTGACCTCGCCATAAGCCTCCAACAGAGCGTCGTCGTAGAGGTCGAAGACGTCCGCGACCGCCTGATAGGCGGCAACGACCGTGGGGTCATTCTCACCCCGGCGAGAGGCTGAGGCTTCAAGGTGCCTCTCAAGAGCAGCGGTCAGGTTGGCCAGCGCGGCACGCGGGTCGGCGTTCATGCCTTGAACGTACCCGTTTTTGAGACAGAATGGGCAGCGATGGTCGAGTATCAGTATCGCGTGATGGTCTTCCCGAGCGGTGTCTCCGCCGGGGACCTTCGTCTTGCGGTTGCCCAGGAGGCCGAGTACGGCCATTGGGAGCTGTCCAGACTGCTTCTCTATCTCGGCGGAGCGCGCAAGGTCTGGTTGCGGCGCAAGATCATCCGAGTTCAGCGCACCACCTGGGAGGGAACTGCCGCCCACCAGGGTTGAGCCCGTGCTAGCAGGCGGCGAGGAACCGCTGGATGACCCGGGCCCCGAACTCCAGGGACTCCACTGGAACCCGCTCGTCGATGCCATGGAACATGGGCGCAAAGTCCAGATCAGCTGGCAGACGAAGTGGGGCGAAGCCATAACCGGTGATGCCCAGGGTGCTCAAAGCCTTATTGTCCGTGCCACCGGACAGGCAGTACGGAAGCACTGATGCATCCGGGTCCTCCACCAAGAGGGCCTGCCTCATCTGATCGACCAGGTCCCCGGCGAAAGGGGCGTCCAAAGCGATGTCCCGATGAAGCACCTCGACTGCGACAAACTCTCCGGCAAGCTCGCGGATTGTGGTCATCAGATCGTCCTCGTGACCCGGCAAGAATCGACAGTCCAGGGACGCTGCAGCGCTCTGGGGCACGACGTTGTGCTTGTAGCCGGCTTCGAGCATGGTCAGGGTGGCCGTGTCCTGCAGGGTACCCAGGACGAACCCGCGGGCTCCGCCCAGATGGGCCAGAATCTGC
>PMJN01000128.1 GCA_003157445.1 Micrococcales bacterium | reverse complement strand
TGTCTTCGGCTGGATTGAGCAGGACCATGACGGGCAGAACCTGACGTGGATGCTGACCTCGCCCGGACGTCAGGCAGCCCTGCTGGGTCTGCAGCTGCAGGCACGAACACCGCGAAACCACCTCTGATACCTGCCACTGGCCCCGACTGCGGCAGGTATCAGTTTCAGCGTTCGCTCGGTCACTGCGCCTAGGATGCCCACGAATCGATCGCGCCCATCGCCGCCTGCACTACGCACTTCGGCAACTGCGCCGTGAGTTGACGTTGGGGGCTCGGCGCCGCGATCGTCAACAACCTCAGCTCGATCTTGGGGCTGCCCGACTCGGCCCGGACGAAGATGGTGTCAATCAGTGAGGCCGGGCGAGGGCGAATCCAGCTGTCACGGCGATGATGATCAGGGCCAGAGCCATCGCGGCTTGGGCGGTATGGCCCCGGTGACTGACCGCGGCCGCTTCGGGGACGTGTCTGGGCGCCGCGGACGGGTCAATGACGCTCTGTCATCCGATCTGCCTGGCTTGCGCGGCGTACAGCACGGCGGCGACCAGTAGCGGCAGGAACGTGGCGAACGCGCCCACCACGAGCGTTGAGACCAAGAGTCGCACCTGGCCCCGGACGGGCAAGACGTAGATCAGCAGGCCGGCGTTGATGAGCACGACACGCAACGCGTTGCCACAGTCCATCCGCGCCTGGGTTCCTCGCAGGATGGACGGTCCACCGCCAAGGACGACGGGCACCAGGAAGGACAAAGCGCCAAGCAGAACCTGCGCGGCGAACCCGGCGGCCAGGGGAATGATGAGCAGTCCCAGACGGTCGGTCACCAACAGCCAGGTTGGGTCAAGGACCAAAACGGTCACTAGACCCAGAAGAGACCCTGTAGCCAGATTACCGCTGCCATGACCGACCATGTGGCATAGGCCGAGGGCGCCTGGCGCGGGCCCCCTGCGCTAACGGTCGGACGGCCCACAGCAATGCGCCTAGATATGCCGCTACCCCCAATGCGGCCAGCGACTGCAGCCCGGCCAGGGCACCTGCGGCGACGTCATGCCACGATCTTCGGCGCTCTTGATTCAGTGGGGGCTGGCAGCGGCATGGCGCCATTGGCCCCGCATGACCCACTGCCGCTGCTGGCTCAGCTGGAGCAACGCTGGTCGGGGCGGTTCAAGGTGCAGTACCTCGGGCACGGACCTGAGAACTGGCGTGTCCGCTTCATTCGGGCCCAAGTGGGCCAGCAGGTTGACTGGGTGGACGGCCCCGGCTGTGTGAGCCACGTGGCTGCCTCAGGTAGAGCCGTACATCAGCGATCCGGGCGTGGTGAGCAGTTGGCCCGTCTCGAGCCAGGTCTTCAGGCCTGACAGGATCATTGGCCAGCCGCCGTAGAGCTGGTTGTTCGCGTCCTCGCGTAACTGGTCGTGGGTCACGGTCAGATGGCAGGAGTCGCCCACGGGCTCGATCTGCCAGGTTATCCGGGAGGTGCCCTCGCTCTTCACGTCCTCGCCCCATAGCGCGACCATGTTCTGGACCAGTTTGTGTGGGGGGTCGACCTCAAGGTTCTGGCCTTCGCCCAATGGTCCTGGGGCACCCTCGTGGGTCATTTCGAAACGCGAGCCGGGTGTGAAGTCTGAGCTGATCCGGTTTCCGAACTGATACTTGCTTCTGATCTCAGGGTCGGTGATCGCCTTCCAAAGGCGCTCAGGGGTCGTGCGGATGTAGATCTCGAAGACCTTCTCCATGGGGCTCCTCCGGTCAAATGGGCGACGCGTCAGAACGCGGCTCCAGCACTGCCTTGACACCTCGACGATACAACCGGCCGACTTCGCGCAGAACGGATCGGGCATGGTTGGTTTCATGGATACCCAGTGGGATACCGAGGGCATTGGTGCGTAAGACCTGGTACTCAGGGACGGCACTGTTTATCTGGACGGTGCCGGTGGGACACAGGTCCCCGAGTGCGTGATCGAGGCAATCTCTGATGCCCACTGCAGCGGACTGAGCAATGTGCACGGCCACTGTGCAGCCGGCCGTCGCTCGGTGCAACTGATCGACGATGCGCGCGAGGTCGTCGCAGACCTCACCGGCGGGCCGGCAGGCGGGTTGTGCTGGGACCCAACATGACCACGCTGACCTATCGGTTGGCGGGGGCCCCTGGCCAAGACCTGGTCGCACGGTGACGAGATCGTGCTCTCTGAGCTCGACCACGACGACAACGTGCGGCCATGGGTGCAGGCTGCAGCCTCGGCAGGGGTGACGGTTCTGTGGCGCGGGTGGATCTGCTGATCGCCGATCTGCCCGCCGGTCAGTATGTCGAGCTGGTCACCTCGGGCACCGGGCTCGTTGCCGTGGCCGCCGGGTCGAACCGCAGGGGGGCGGGCATCACGACTGAGCCCCGGGGCGTCAGCCCGTTCACCGTTGCCTTCCAGGGCCCGCCGGTGATCACCATCGGTGGCTGAAACCAGCCACCCGAAAGCCTTAGCAGTTGTTCCGGCGTCGTGATCGACGCTGGGATGCCCGCGCCTTTGGCTGGCACCCTCGGCGTTCACCTCTGCCAGAGCCCATTTAGTGTGTAAGTACATCCATCTCTCGGGTGAGCGATGTTGAGCAACCTTGGAACGAAGGGGTGACTGCCATGATGCAGACCTGGGGCCGTTTGGTGGCCCGCCGGGCGTGGATCGTCCTGATCTTCGGACTGGTTCTCATCGCGGCGGCGGCTGTCTTCGGCCTTGGGGTCTTCGGGAGCCTCAGCAATGGCGGCTTCGACGACCCGGCCAGCGAATCTGCCCGGGCCCTGGTCACGGAGCACGCGACCTTCACCAGCCACGACCCCGACATCGTGGTCATCTATTCCAGCGCCTCAAAGAAGGTCAGCGACCCGGCTTTTCGGGCAGCTGTCTCGGACGTCATCAAGGGGCTACCCAAGGGGTCAATCCAGCGAGTCACGACCTGGTACCAGACCCCCTCGCCCATGTTGATCAGCAAGGACCAACATTCGACCCAGGTCATCTTCGCCCTCAGTGGCACATCGCAGGATCAGAAGGCCGCGCTCTACGACCAACTCAGCCCCCACCTGCGCGCCGAGGGGCTCAACACGACGGTCGGGGGGCAGTGGGCCGTCTTTCGCGATGTGAATCAGACCGTCTCCAGGGACATCGCGCGCGCCGAGTTGATCTCAATGCCGATAGTGATCATCTTGTGTCTGGTGTTCTTCGGCAGCGCCACCGCTGCCCTGATGCCGGCCTTTGTCGGTGGCGTGGCAATCTTTGGTGCCTTCGCCCTGGTGCGCATGATCACCACGGTCACCGACGTCTCAGTGTTCTCCATCAACGTCATCACCCTGATTGGGATGGGCCTGGCGATCGACTACGCGCTGTTCGTCGTGAGCAGGTTCCGTGAGGAGATGGCTAAGCAGTCCGGCACTGATCGTGAGCATGTCAACACCGCGATCGCCGCTACCATGGCGACCGCTGGGCGGACCGTGTTGTTCTCCGGTTTGATCGTGGCAGCGTCCCTGGCATCGCTGCTGATCTTTCAGCAAAGCTTCCTGCGCTCCATGGGGTACGGCGGAGTTGCCGCCGTCCTGGTCGCGATGCTGGCAGCACTGACCCTTCTGCCTGCGCTACTCACCGTGCTGGGGCCACGTATTGAGGCCGGCCGAATGCCATGGCGCCGGCGCTCACTTACCGACTCTGGTGCCACTGTGGAATCTGGTGCGTGGGCTTCCCTGGCGCACAGTGTTATGCGTCGGCCCGTCGCCTATGTGGTGGTTATCACCGTGGCCTTGCTGGCTCTTGGTGCTCCCTTCTTGTCGGCCAGGTGGGGTAGTACCGACGAGCGCGTCCTGCCGGTCAGCGCACCGAGTCGGGTCGCCGCAGACCTGGCTGTCCGTGACTTCGGGGGCGGGACTACCAGTGCCAACATCGTGGTCGAGGGTGCCAGCGGCCCCCAGCTCGTTGCCTACGTCGTCCGGCTCGACAAAGTGGGTGGGGTTCATTCCGCCCGGGTGATCGACCAGGCCACCAAGGGTGTCGGCACGGTCAGCCTGGTCCAGGTCACCTGGCTCGCAGAAAGCCAGAGTGAGCGCTCACAACAGCTGGTCAGGGGCCTGCGCGCGGTCAATCCTGGCGCCGGGGCCCACGCTCTGGTTGGCGGCGCGTCGGCAAGTGCGGTTGACCTCATCGATTCTATCGGTGCGCATCTGCCTTGGATGGGCCTGTTCGTGGTCGCCGTCATGCTGGTCCTGCTGTTCATCGCTTTCGGTTCCGTGGTGCTGCCCCTGAAGGCGGTCGTGATGAACGCGCTGTCCCTGACCGCCTCGTTCGGGGTGGTCACGTGGATCTTCCAGGACGGACACCTGTCGGGACCTCTGGGCTTCACCTCAACGGGCTATCTGGACGTCACACAACCCATCCTCATGCTGGCCATCATCTTCGGGCTGTCTATGGACTACGAGGTCTTCCTGATTTCTCGGATCCGTGAGGAGTGGGACCGCACCGGAGACAATACGACGGCGGTGGCCAACGGCCTTCAGCGCAGTGGGCGCATCATTACCAGCGCGGCGCTCTTGCTCGCCGTGGTGATCGGCGGGTTTGCCACGTCGGGCATCGTGATCATGAAGATGATCGGCATCGGCATGCTCGTCGCGGTCTTGATCGACGCCACGGTCGTGCGCGCGCTACTGGTTCCGGCCACGATGCGATTGCTGGGCACCGTGAACTGGTGGGCCCCTGGTCCCCTGCGACGTTGGTGGGAGCGTCGTAGCATGCGCGAGCCCGAGGAAGCCGGGGGTGGCTAGCTCTCGTTCCAGGTGTTCTCGACCAGGCGGGCGGCTTCCTGCGAGTTGAGGCCGAGACGTCGGGCCGTGTGAACGTACTCGGCCGCGGCCGCTCGTGCAAGGTCAGCAGCCCCCGAATGGGCCGTGGGCTTGTCCAGGACATCGCTGCGTATGAAAGTGCCAGCACGACCGTGCGTACTGATCACTCCATCAGCCTCAAGCTCGCGGTAGGCCCGAGCTACGGTGTTGGTTGCCAGCCCGAGATCGCCTGCCAGCCGGCGCACCGTGGGGAGTTTGGTTCCGGCGTTCAGTTGACCGGCCGCAACACCTGCGGCGATCTGGGTCCGTACCTGTTCGAACGGCGCCACGGACGAGTCGGCGTCGATGGCCAGGTGGAGTGTGTTCACGGCTCACACCGTATGCCGTTTTGGTTCGTGTCTCACCCCGAGAAGTCTGTTCGGTTCGTCGACTCCTGGGAGGCATATAGGGGGAGGTATGTCCAGAGTGAGAGACGGGATTCCCGAGATGTGGCACGCGGGTTCTAACGTTCACCTAGGTCATGAGTGTCAGCGACAAGCCCCGGCTCGCTGGCCGGCAACCCTCCACCGCGGTGGGGTGCCCCGGGTGAAGACCTGGCAAAGCGTCTTCGGACGCCGCGCAAGCGCGGGTTCGCTCTTCGGTGTGCCCGCACCCTCCGTAAACCGAAAGGTAAGGAATACCGATGAGTGACACCAACGCCAACTGGTCCTTCGAGACCCGTCAGGTCCACGCCGGTCAGGCCCCGGATACAGCCACAGGGGCCAGGGCGCTGCCGATATACCAGACGACTTCGTATGTCTTCAACGACGCCGCGCATGCGGAGAACCTGTTCGCGCTCAAGGAGTTCGGCAACATATACACCCGCATCATGAACCCGACCCAGGATGCGGTCGAGCAGCGCATTGCTTCGCTTGAAGGCGGCGTGGCGGCTCTGCTGGTGGCCTCGGGTCAGGCAGCGGAGACGATCGCGATCCTGAATATCGCAGAGGTCGGGGACCATATCGTCGCGAGCCCTCAGCTGTACGGCGGCACCTACAACCTGCTGAAGTACACGCTGAAGAAGCTTGGCATCGAGACGACGTTCGTCCAGGACGTGGATGACCTGGACTCGTGGCGCGCTGCTGTTAGGCCGAACACCAAGGCGTTCTATGCCGAGACGATCAGCAACCCGTCGGCGAATGTTCTTGATATTGAAGGTGTTTCGACGATTGCTCACGAGGTGGGCGTGCCGCTGATCGTTGACAACACCGTCGCCACGCCCTATCTGATCCGTCCGCTCGAATGGGGCGCTGACGTGGTGGTCCACTCGGCGACCAAGTACCTTGGCGGACACGGAACGTCCATCGCCGGTGTCATCGTCGATGGCGGCACCTTCGACTACGCCAAGGATCCGGCCCGGTACCCGAGCTTTAACGAGCCTGACCCGAGTTACAAC
>PMJN01000544.1 GCA_003157445.1 Micrococcales bacterium | reverse complement strand
CGTCATGTGGTCGCACTCTGCCGAGTATCGTCAGCGGTAGTGGAACCTCTCCACCGGTAAGGTCCAGCGCCCCTTCGCCTGCCCGCCGCCGCGGACCTACCGACCAGACCACGGTTTCTGGGGTCATCATCGAGGGTCTGCGCCCCACCTGCCGGGTGTTGCAGACCGACCGGCGGCGATACGCCCTTGTCGGCCCGGCAACTCAGGAGCTTTCACAGGGTCAGCGCGTCACCGTCACCGGCCACGAACGGCCGGACCTGCTCAACCCCTGCGGGCTGACCTTCGTCGTTTCAACCATCAGGTGAGACGGGTTGCATCGGAGGCTCCCAGTTCCACGGGGGAGGCAGTTGGGTGACCCGAATCTGTATGGCGCTGCTGCATGTTGGGGTATACGTTGTCGACACGCGCGGCCTCGCGTGTACCTATGGAGACACGCGAGAAGTGCGGTAACGAACATGCGCAGACGCACCATGTCAACATCCATTGCGGGCCTGAGCGTCGCACTGACGGTTGCCGGGTTCACCGGTGCAATAGGCGCGGGTGCTGCACCGGTCACCAAGCCGCTGCCCAACACGGCGCCGAGATGGGTTTCCCAAGCCAAGAACCTAGGACACGCGAACGCGGCAATCCCCGTCAACTTCCGGGTCTACCTTGCGCCCAACGGCGGGCTCGACGCCTTGAAAGCGACCGTCGCCAACGTGTCCAACCCGCAGAGCGCCTCCTACCGCAGCTTCGTTTCCGCCGCCGAGTACCACGCTCAGTACGACCCGACCTCCGCCAGCCTGGCCCAGGTGAAGCAGTGGCTCGCGGACAACGGTTTGACGACAACCAGCGTCGAGGCGAACCGCCGGTATGTTGACGTGAGCGGCACAGTGGCGTCGGCCCAAGGGGCGTTCGGGGTGGTGATTGACCGGTACAGCCATGATGGAAGACAGGTGCAGACCAACACCTCGGCGTTGACTGTTCCCGCCGCTATCGCGCCTTCCATCCTCACCGTCACCGGTCTGGATACGACGCCGCAGATCGTCCAGCATCAGTCGTCTCCGCCGCCTGCCGGCTTTGCGAACGCTCGTCCGTGCTCGCTGTCCTATGGCCAGGTCCTCGCGTCCAAGCAGGCCGACTTCCGCACGCCGTTGCCGAAGTTCCAGGGGAAGACGCTTCCGTATGCGGTATGCGGCTATACCGGAGCGCAGTATCGCTCGGCTTATGAGAACAACCAGTCCGCCGGGCTGGACGGGACCGGAGTGGCGGTGGCGATCACCGACGCGTACGCCTCACCAACGATTGCGGCCGATGCCAACACGTATGCCACCGGTCATGGCGACGGCAAGTACGGCAAGGGTCAGCTCAGCGAGGTCGTTCCCAGCTCGCTCAACTCGCAGGACCTCTGCAACGCCTCAGGCTGGTATGGCGAAGAGACACTGGATGTCGAGGCGGTCCACGCCATGGCTCCTGGCGCCAAGATCCGGTATTACGGCGCCGCGAGCTGCATGGATAGCGATCTCCTGACGACCCTGGCCAAGGTCGTTGACCAGAACAAGGTGCAGATCGTCAGCAACTCCTGGGGCGACCTGGAGGCCAACGAGAGCACCGACAATATTGCGGCCTACCAGGAGATCTTCATTCAGGGCGCGATGCAGGGCATCAGCTTCATGTTCTCTTCCGGCGACAATGGTGACGAGCTCGCCAACACCGGTCTGAAGCAGGCCGACTACCCCGCCTCAGACCCATACATCACCTCGGTTGGCGGAACCTCGGATGCGATCGGCATCGACGGTACCTTCAAGTTCCAGACAGGCTGGGGAACGCAGAAGTACAAACTGAATGCAACCCAGACCGGCTGGGATCTCAGCGGCTTCCTGTATGGAGCCGGTGGCGGAGGGTCGGCGCTGTTCAACCAGCCCGCCTATCAGAATGGGGTTGTTCCGACGAGCTTGGGTGACGTCCGGGCAGTCCCGGACGTGGCCCTGGATGCGGACCCCACCACTGGCATGCTGATCGGTCAGACACAGACCTTCCCTGAAGGGGTTCGCTACGGCGAGTACCGGATAGGCGGCACCAGTTTGGCCTCACCGCTATTTGCCGGCATGACTGCCCTGTTGCTTCAGCACGCAGGTGGCGGCCTGGGCTTCCTGAACCCGACGATCTACGGCCAGGCGGGCAAGGGCACGTTCAACGACATCAAGGGGTCTCCGGCTGACGCCGGCAACGTCAGAGTCGACTACGCCAATGGCCTCAACCAGGCCAATGGCTTGCTCTACACCGTCCGGACCTTCAACCAGGACTCCTCACTAAAGATCACCAAGGGCTGGGATGACGTGACAGGGGTCGGCTCGCCGAACGCCACGTGGGTCACCAGCGTGTCTGGGCACTAAGGGATCTTCGAACAAGGGCGCGCCGGCTTTCGCCTGGCGCGCCCTTGTTCGAAGACGTGCGACATCGGGCATATGAGGTAACGATTCAACACTGACCAGCCTCGAAGCCGCCCATCTGCAGCAGGCGGCCGCGCCGGTACGCGTAGCATCACAGAACCGCGCGGCCGCGGGTGGTGGGCACCTTCTCGAAGAGGAGAGCACGAGAATGAACCACCGCGGTCCTCACCGCGTTTATGGAAGTCACCGGCAGGTCGGCAATGGCCTCCTGCGTGAATCTGCTCGTCGTTGTGCTAGCAATATGGCCCATGATCCAGCTACCCAGACGCCTGCCCTCAGAACGACCAGACGTGGCAGCTAAAGCCACCCAGCCCACGGCGGCACCTCAAAATGGCGTGTGTAAGACAGAGGGCAATGGCCGGTGATCCAGTAGTGCTGCCAAGGCTCGGCCGTAGATCTACGAAAGGCCCATCAGGGGGACGCCTTGGTAGCCGATGGCCTCGTCAGCTTGAGCTGTGAGTCTGGCCAAGTGTGGTTCGTTACCGGCGCACCGAACGTGACCCCCCGGCGAGCTGAGCTATCTCACGCAGATCGACCAGCACTGCCCGAGGCACTTGGTGTACTGAGTCCAGCCGATGGTGGTGGCCTGGGTGCAGCTGGCTACATCCGGCGCGCCAAAGAAACCGAGACAGCCGAAGTTGCCGTCACTGTCCTGGACAAGTGGCAACGCCGAAGACTGGGCACCGAGCTGGCGAGCCGGCTGCCTGGTCGTGCCCGCCGGAAGGGCATCTGCCGCTTCACGGCGCTGGTCGACGATTCGCCTCCAACGGGCCTGACGCTCATAGATCCCTGAGGCCACGCCAACCAAACACTGCGCCCCCAGATATGACCGGGGTCAGGGGGCTGCGGACGCGCATCAACCGGGCCAGACCGGGTCTCGGGTGTGAAGCCTGACTCCAACACGCGAACCCGTGTTTGCTCCAGGTAGAGGGGGGACCGATGCCGAAGTCACCAATGATGGCGGTGTGGCTGGCAGCCGCCAGCCTGCTGCTCCTGGCATCCTGCGCCGCAGGCCCTGCCAGATCCGGGGCCTTCTGTACGAGCGCGTGCATCACTTATCCCTACACCGATGTAACCGCTTTCGTGCCCCGCGACTACCTGTGGATGTACCCAGCACTCCTTCTGGTCGTCCTCTTTGTCGTCCTTGCGGTCTGCATCCACCACATGGCGGCACCGGCTGTGCGAGCGCTCAGCGGGAGCGCCGTGGCTCTGGCCGTGGTCGCAGCCTCGGCCATCGTCGTCGACTACGGAGTCCAGTTGTTGGTCCTGCAAGCCAGCCTGGTCAAGGGTGAGATCGAAGGATTCACGCTTTTCTCCATGTACAACCCGCACGGCATCTTCATCGCCCTTGAGGACGTCGGGTACCTGGTGCTGGGAGTGGCCTTCTTGTTCGTAGCGCGTGCCATCCCGACAGGCTCAAGGCTGGGGAAGTCCATCAGTTGGCTCTTCACAGCAGGTGGAGCGCTGACCGTCGGGGCGCTGATCCTGCTCTCCCTCAGATACGGGACAGACCTTGACTACAGGTTCGAGTTGACCGCGATCTTCATCAACTGGCTGGTGCTTATCGTTTCCGGGATTCTCCTGAACCGTCAGTTCGCACAGCGACTCAGGGCCGGCCACCACGGCTCACCGGACCCCATTGTCATGCTGGGATGAGAGCGCCCAGCTCTGCAAGTGCGGCGGACAGCCCTTGGGCGAAGACGACCAGATCCGGGACGGCATCCGCGTCGGCGACGATGTCGAAGTTGAGCTGGCCCGCATAGGACAGTACCCCTACGCTTACTGCGATATTGCCCTGCACCAGTCCCACCTGAAATATCTCAAGCACTCGGGCACCGGCGAAATACATTGGCATGGCAGGACCAGGCAGGTTGCTCAGTAGGAGGTTGACCAGCCGCTGATGGAACATGGTGCGAACCATCCAGCGCTGCAGGAAACGGCCGCCTGGCTGATAGGCGGGCTGGTCTCGCGCTGGCCCAGTCACTGCGGCGACCAGTTGGAGTCGCCGGACTGCGTCAGGCTCGCAGACCGGTAGCGGCGCGAACCGGATCCCCACCAGGTTCCCGCCGGCGACCTGGTGCCCGGCCCCTCGTAGCGATGCCGCCACCGAGGCCCTCAGAACCAGATCCGGCACCAGCTCACCACGACTTTCCAGAAGCCGTCGGGCACCGCCGGCTGTTGCCGCGAGCACGACGTCATTGATCTTCGCGCCGTGGGCGTGAGCCGTAGCGCGGGCGCCGGCCAGGTCGGCTCGCACGAGCATCAGGCGCCGGTGGGTGCCGACCGGCTCATTGAGCGACGACGTTGGCGAGAAGCCCTCGTGGGTCAGCTGCCGCAGCTGTCCCAATACGGACCTGAGATGACAACCCACCGCACCTGGCCGGCGCAGGAGGGACACGGCTCGTGCTGCTGCCGCGCCTTGTCTGCGGAGGTTGTCGCCAAACAGTACCCGGACATTCGGCATGGGTTGCGGACTTTCACCCAAGGCTCGGCGGGAAGGGCGGCGCTCGGAGGTCATGTCGAACAACACGCCGAGCATGTCGAGGGCAGCGACGCCGTCCGCGACCACGTGGTGCAATCGGATCAGCAGAGCCAGGTTGCCATCGCTGAGACCGGTCAGCACCCACATCTCCCACATCGGCCGGGACCGGTCCAGCGGGGTCTCGTTCAGCTCCGAGCACACCTGCAGCATGCACGCCTCGTCGGCCGGGTAGCCCAGGTCACGGATTCGTACGTGGTGGGTTATGTCAAAGCCGGGGTCATCAACCCATACCGGCGGTCCCGCAGCGAACGGGGTGCGGCGCAACCTTTGGCGCAGACGAGGCGACAGGTGGGTTCGACGCTCGACGTGTTCCCGGATCCTGTCCAGGTGAAGGCGCCCAGACCCATCTGCCAGGCCGGCACCGTCAACGATGGCAAGGGCGGCCACGTGCATTGGCACCCCATGGTCCTCGAGCCGCAGGTTGCTGGCGTCCAGGGGCGTCAAACGCTCGAAGCGGGGCTGTTGGCCGGGGTGGGGCTGGCCGACCTCAGGCATGGGCGTCATCCACGGTCATGCATCTGGCTGATCTCGAACACAGGATGATCCCTGGGGTCGGGCAGCTTCGTGAAGCTCGAAGCGACACTACCCCCCGCGACCTCGCGATGGTGGGCGATGACTGGCCGTCGCTGGTCGACGGGGACCTGCGTCGCACGGAAGACCTCGGTGCGCCCCTTGCTGCTCAGCTCGCCGTTGCCGGCGGCTCGAAGGTTGCGGACCCAGTCGGACTCACCGTGCGGGCACACCAGGTAGCGGCGCCGGCCGGCCTCTACGGGAATGACCGGCACCTTATGGGGATCACCGCTGCGTCGACCCACGACGGTAAGGGTGGGCACGCCGCCGGCACTGAGGCGCATTGCCAGCGGGTTGGCCAGATGTCGGGTAAACGTTGGTGGCTTCAGATAAGCCATGACGAGCTCACGGGGAGTCGTGGGCGTCGTGCGCGGTAGAGATCCTCGCCATCTCCGTGGCGATCTCCTGAGCCCATGCCTGGACCTCCTGCCAGTCCCGGAAGTCGCCCTCGGGCATCACCGAGCGGGCCGCTGGTAGCTTTCGCAGGGACCGCTCGGTGAAACTGAGCTTGCCGGGATCAAGGACACCGAAGAAGACACGGTGGCCTCGTGGACTGATGACCTCCTGGAACTCAGGGAGCTCCTTTGGCTCAGCCGAGGTGCGCACGTCGACTCCCTTGGGATCAGTGGCTTCGGTGCCAAGTGGACCACTACTGAACAACCACACCGGCTTTTGCGCCAGAAGGTCCTGGTTCTTCCTCACGAACGCTGCGGCATCCTTCAACCAGTGCCCCATATAGGTGGCGCTTCCCAGGACGAACCCGTCGTAGCGCTCGAGAGCGCCCGCTTCCGTGACAGACAGGTCCTCGGCATCGTGTCCGGCCGCCCTGAGACTCTCGGCGATCCGCTTGGCGATCTCTTCGGTGGCACCGTGTTTGCTGGCATATGCGACAAGAATCGACATCTCAACCGCCTCCGGTTCCACCGTGGCTCACCCGCGCTGCATCACCATAGGGCCAAAAGTCCTCAGGGCCCGCCCGGCTGATTCCTATGCCTAGGCCGAGATACTGGCTTCGGCGCTGGCCGACGGGTCGCCGTGATTTCTATCAGCGGGCCGAGTCGTTCGAAACCTTCTATTCTGAAGTGAAGATCTCCGAACTACTTCAGGAAGGGTTCCGGTGAATTTCGAGATTGTGCCGGGTGACCCATCCTCGCCGTATATCGTCCACGTGCCTCACTCCGCCACCAGAATCCCGGACGATGTGCGCGCTCAGATCGTGCTCGATGACGAGGCACTCGCTCGGGAGTTGCGACTGATGACCGACGCCGGCACCGAGGAGCTGGCCATTGTTGCCGCCGATGCGGCTATGCCGCGGCCATGGTTGTTTGTGAACCGCCTCTCGCGTCTGGTTGTGGACCCCGAGAGGCTGCCCGACGCCCATGAGGTGATGCACGAGGTCGGCATGGGCGCGGTCTATACGCGCACCTCTGATGGGTTGGTATTGCGAGAGGATGACGAGCGGGTCGTAGGCACACTCTTCAGTCGGTTCTTCACGCCATACGCGGAGGCAATGGCCGATCTGGTCGACGAACGCATCTCCTCTACCGGGAGCGCCATCGTGATCGACCTTCACTCCTATCCGCTCGTGGCGCTGCGCCACGAGCGATACCAGGATGCCCGCCGTCCCCAGGTGTGCCTGGGCGTGGACTTCGATCACACACCGGCGGCCCTGGTTGAACGGGTGTCACGAGCCCTTTCAATGGTCGGTGACATCGTGGTGAACGAGCCGTTCACCGGCTCGTACACACCTATTCGCCATTTCGGCCGCGACAACAATGCGACCTCCGTGATGGTCGAGCTACGACGCGACGTGTACCTGCGCCCGGACGGCAGCATGGACCCGCAGGCAGCCAGCCGGATCAACGCCGCACTCGTGGCCATCCTGGGATCTTGAACGTCTGCGGCGACCGAACCGGCACCGCGCGTGGCTCTGGTCGGCGAAGTAGTCTGCCTCAGAGGGCGTCGCGCTGACTGGTGGGTGAACGTCGGTGGATATTTGGTTGTGACCGATCTGTTGTCGGTTGCGGTGGGCTCGACTTGGGAGATCACATGGACTTGGACGCTCCGGGCACCTGGGAACAGGAAGAGGACGGCGGCCCCCTCGGCGGGCGTCCCTGGCTGTCGAGCTACGCGCCGGGTGTAACGGCCGAGGTCCAGGTTCCGCCAGAGTCTCTGGTCCAGATGCTGGCTGCCAGCGCATCGCGTTTTGGCGAGCAGGTGGCACTTGACTTCTTCGGCGCGGAAACGACCTACGTCCAGCTGGCTGACCAGGTGAGTCGGGCCGCCGAGGCTTTGCGCGGGCTAGGCGTCCAGGCGGGGGACAGGGTTGGGCTGGTGTTGCCGAACTGCCCCCAGCATGTGGTGGCCTTCTATGCGATCCTTCGGCTGGGGGCTGTCGTCGTGGAGCACAACCCGTTGTACACGGCCAGCGAACTTGAGCACCAGCTGTCCGACTGCGGGGCAACCGTCGCGCTGTGCTGGGACAAGACCGCCGCTGTGCTCGACTCTGTGCGATCCCGAACCGCGCTGCGGACGATCTTGGCGGTCGACCTCACTACCGCTCTGCCCTGGCGTAAGCGTCTGGCGCTGCGGGCGCCGGTGGCCAAGGCACGTGCGGCTCGTGCGGCAATGACGGGTCCGGTGCCCTCCGGAGTCCTGAGCTGGGAGCGGGTCTCATCCCTCAGCGGTCCACTTCAGGCATCGTGGCCGCAACCTCGCCCGCAGGACGTCGCACTGTTGCAGTACACCGGGGGGACCACGGGAAGGCCTAAGGGCGCTGTCCTGACCCACCGAAACTTACGTGTGAACGCCGCCCAGGGGCGTGCGTGGATGCCCGGGCTCAAAGACGGTCAAGAGACTGTCTACGCGGTGCTGCCACTGTTCCACGCTTACGGGCTGACCCTCTGCCTGACCTTCTCGATGAGTGTGGGCGCGACCCTGGTGCTGCTG
>PMJN01000116.1 GCA_003157445.1 Micrococcales bacterium | reverse complement strand
CACCGACTCGTCTACCTCGTCGATGGCGACGACCTTGTGATCCTGCAGGCACGCTTCCACTACAAGTGAATTCACGTATTCTGCCGCCACGGGCACGCCTCCTTGTTCGGTGAGGGATCGGCGAATTTGGGTGGTCGTTTCATAGCGGGGTCGCTTGCGGGACACAGTTCCATCCCTGGGCCAATAATGAGTTCATGGCCGCAAGCGATTTGACCGTCACCGTGCAGGTTGACGGCGGCCTCCTTGCCGAAGACCAAGCCACGTGGGACGTCCTAACGTCTGCGTTTGTCACTGGAGTGTCTCATCCGGAACGGGTAGAGGTGATCATCGCCGACCGGTACCAACAGATCGCTGGAGGGCTCGCGATGCTGTCGCCGGTCCACGCGAACGAAGAAACGACCGCGACCGACTACAGGGCGGATAAGCCGGATGGAGCTTCGGCTGTCGTTCGGCTGGCCATTCTGCAGCAGGCCGGCAATGCCGGTGCCGGTGAGCGAGCTCGCGGTTTGCTGGTGTGAGGATCAGCTTGCGTTCGAGCGCGCTCGAACTCCTACCGTCACCGGCATGACGACACAGGCGCAGGTTCAGACGTGGATCATCACCGGCGACGAACCGAAAGACCTCCTCATCGGGCGCCGTCCAGTCAAAGTTGCAGTCCCGCCCGACGATGTACCCGTCAAGTGAGACGCCCATCGAGTAGGTCACCATGCGCATCAGAAGTTCTCCTCGGTAACGGTTCGACAGTACGACGCCGGACGCCGCAGGAGTCATCGCGGCTCGCGAGATGCCCCGCAACACGCCTACCCCCACACCGAGGAGCCACGCACCTGCCGAACATGGCAGGTCAAAGCGGCCGCCGTCCCGAAAGGTGCTGCATCCCGCCGCGTAATGGAACGACCACGATTGAGCGCTGGGATATGCGGTCATGACTGAGGGCATGACACCCTGCTCAGCCCAAGAAGAACGAACACGACCTGGGCCGGTAGCTACTCGGTTGCGACCAGGACGTAAACCGAAGCCACCTGCGTCACCTTCTCTGAGCTTGCCAACAGTTCGAGGTTCACGGTGAGCAGCGTGTGGGCCTTGAGGCGTAGCGGGTCCAGCTGCGTGCCCTGTCAGGCGGAAAGCCGAGTACGGCACAGGCCCACATCTACGTCTTCCGCCACGTGCCCGACGGGTCGGCCGACGCCTTTGTGCGAAACTCGAGAAGATGCAGACACGCTCTGGTGACTTCGAGTTAACGATGGACGAGCTGCGGGCGATTGCCGTGTATGCCGTCGCGTGCGCCGAACCAGCACTTGCCCTCTTCCAGAAAGCCCGCCCCGATGACCCTCGCCCGGCGGCGGCTCTCCACGCCGCGCGAGACTTCGCCGAGGGGGCGCCCCGGTCGCGCCTTCAACGGACTGCCGCGGCCGACGCCCACCGCGCAGCCAGAGACGTTAAGACCGAAGCCGTCCGGCACGCAGCGAGCGCTGCAGGAGACGCCGCCGCCGCGGCATACCTACATCCGCTGGTGAAGGCGACGCAGGTGCGCCACATCCTGGGGTCGGCCGCCCATGCCGCCCGGGCGGCCGAGCTCGCACGGGGCGATGACCCGGTGGTCGCGGAATATGTGATCACCGCCGCCGCCAAGCGAGCCACGCCGGTCGTCCTTGACGTCCTGACCCGTTATCCGCGGGCGCCGAAGGGGCGCACCCGGGTCGCGGTCCTCATGGAACGGCTCGACAGCCTGCTTCGGGATCCACCTCCGGCGCCGCGCGTGGTCGACGACCCCGGGCCGTTCTTTCACGGGACCAAAGCCGACCTGCGTCCGGGTGACTTGCTCACACCGGGCTGGCGTTCGAACTACGGTTCGCGGCGTCAGGCCAAACACATCTACCTGACGGCCACGCGCGAGGGCGCGCCATTGGCTGCCGAGCTCGCTCGCGGCGAGGGGCCGGGGCGGGTATTCCGGCTCGAGCCACTAGGCATGATCGAAGACGATCCGAACGTCACCGACAAGCGCTTTCCCGGGAACCCGACTCGGTCCTACCGGACGACCGAGCCACTGCGGGTCGTCGAGGAGGTGGCGGGCTGGAGGCGTCCTCCGCCGGAGATGATCCAGCAGATGCGCGAGCGCATGGCGGAGCTTGCTGAGCTCGGGATCGAAGCCATGGACGACTGACGGCGGCTGCTCCACCACTTGTCAGCCTAGGGCGATTCTGAGACAGGTCGTGGGTGCCTGACCATGACGCCCGCGAAGTATGTGCGTCATTTCAGCCGCGAGTCGGACGAGTCCGCCGGACACGTTGACCGGATCCGATGAGCGGGCCGTGATGTTTGGAGTCTGCGTCCGTGCCTCAGTATGTGATCGTTCTGAGCGGCGACCCAGACCCGCTCGAACACACAAGCCAACGCCCGGGTCTGCATCATGCCCGAGTGGTCAGACTGCTCAGACCAGCTCGCCGCGCTTCCTGCTCAGGTAGGCGCGCTCGGCGGAGTTCTGGGTGGCGGCGATGGCGGCGTCGTACGACTCCTTCGTCTCGGCGTTCCGGCCGAGTCTGCAGAGCATGTCGGCGCGGGCGGCGTGCCATGCGTGGTAGCCCGTGAGCGGCAGCCGGTCGACCAGAGTGAGGGCGACCTCCGGACCGTCCAGCTCCGCCACTGCGACAGCGCGGTTGAGTGCGACGATCGGCGACGGGTCGAGCCGGGTCAGCTGGTCGTACAGTGCGACCACCTGCGACCATTCCGTGTCCGACGCGGTGGGGGCGTCGGTGTGGACGGCGTTGATCGCGGCGAGTATCTGATAACGGCCGGGTCGGTTGATCGCGAGGCACTCGCGAACCAGGTCGTGCCCCTCAGCGATCAGCGCGCGGTCCCAGCCGGCCCGATCCTGCTCGCCGAGCGGGACCAACTGCCCATTTCGCACGCGTGCCTCACGCCGGGCCTCGGTGAGCAGCTGCAGCCCGAGCAGACCGGCCACCTCCGGCTCCTCGGGGAGCAACTGGCGGAGGACCCGTGTCAGCCGGATGGCCTCGCCCGTGAGCTCGGCGCGCACCGGGTCGCCGTCGCCGGTGGCGAGGTAGCCCTCGTTGAAGATGAGGAACAGTACCGTCAGCACGCCGCCGAGCCGCTCGGGGAGGTCGGCGGTCTCGGGCACCCGGTAGGGCACCTTCGTCGCCGCGATCTTCTTCTTCGCCCGGGTGATCCGCTGCGCCATCGTGGTCTCGGGCACGAGGAACGCCTGCGCGATCTCAGCCACAGTCAGCCCACCCAGGAGGCGGAGCGTCAGCGCGATCTGCCCCTCCGGTGCGAGCGCCGGGTGGCAGCAGGTGAACAGGAGCCGCAATCGGTCGTCCTGGACCGGTCCGGTGTGCTCGTGGGGCGTGTCGTCCTGGGCTGATGACATCGGAGAAGACATGAAGGCCGCCTGGTGTTTCGAGTCGCGCTGCTTCTCGCGGCGGATCCGGTCGATCGCGCGGTTGCCCGCGGTGATGGTGAGCCAGCCGCCGGGGTTGGGAGGTACGCCGGACTTCGGCCACCTCTCCAAGGCGGCCACGAGCGCCTCACCCGCCGCCTCCTGCGCAATGTCGATGTCACCGAAGCGGCGGGCGAGCGAGGCGATCAGGCGGCCGTACTCCTCGCGGAAGACCCGCGCGACGGCCTCCGTTGTATCCTGCATCGATCAGTCGTGGTTCGAGCCGGCTCAGGCGAGGCCGTCGAACGGACGGACCTCGACCTTGCCCCGGCACGCCTTGGACCCCTCGGCCGCGAGCTTGAGCGCCACGTCGAGGTCGGGTGCTTCGATGACCCAGAAACCCCCGATGACCTCCTTGGTCTCAAGGTATGGGCCGTCGGTCATCACCGGGGTCTCACCCTGGCCGTCGACGACGGTCGCCGTCGACGCCGCCTGAAGCCCACCGGCGAAGACCCAGTAGCCATCGGCGTGAAGCTTGTCATTGAAGGCGCCGGTCGCGGCGAACGCCTCCTCCATCTCCTCCTTGGAGCCGTAGTTGCCGAACTCGTCCCTCTCGGCGGAGCCGTGCACCGTCAACAAGTAATGCGTCATCCCACTTCTCCTTTGTTGTGGGCGGTCCCGATGACCGCCTTCTACTCCCACCACGAACGACATCCCGCCGATACGACAATCTGCCACAGAATGCCTGGCGATCGGGCTCCTCAGAGGCCAACCGTTCGAGCTCTTTGGCGGTAGCACCGGGTCGCCGAAGCACCCGGTGCCCCGCCGAGGAAATGGAGCTCAACATCTCCACCACCACCACGCAGATCCCCAAGCCTTCGATGATGTCCTCAACCAGTGCCCAACGCTTGTCGTCGTCCACGCAAGTGAGTAGGTCCCTGGCCCGGAGTGTGGACTCCGCACCACGTACCGGCATCATCCGAACGCACTCAAATCAGCGTTCCATGACATGCGTCATAGCCGCGAAAGGGGTAGAAGCCGCTGTTTGTGTTTGTCCGCTATGCCGCGATGGGCGCGCCCACAACTTTGAGTTGGCGGGCCGCCGGGTCTACGGATTCACACATGCACCCGCTCACTTGGTCTTAAAGATGGTCTCATCCGCTGGGGTTGCGGGGCGTTCAGCGTGGTTCGGCTGGTAGGTGGTCCCTGCGTGGCCGGGCGTGGCAGACGCTCTTGGGCTGTCCCACCGAGACCTCGAAAGCGTGTGTGGGGGAGACTCCACCGTGGGTTCAACTCCCATCGCCACCCCTCTGAGCTGCGACGATGCCCGTTTCCCGATCCATTGGGGGCGGGCATCATTCGACTCTAGTCTCAGTTCTCGTCTCAGATCCTTCCCCGGTCGGCGCCTACGGTTGTCCATCACCGTTCGCCGTCGTCCGCTGAAGTCCAGAACAGCGGCGAGACCGGCGAGGAGCACGCTTGCCGATCTGTGCTCCTTCACGTACGTGACCGTGCGGGCGACGTACGTGCAGGTGCGCGACGCACAAGCACCAGGCCGGTGCGCCGAGCCGGTGTTGGCTTGCGACGACGCTGGCCGCATCGTCAGGGAGGCTTTTCCGATCCATTTGGTCATCGTTGGTCCGTGGGCGATCGAACCCCACTGGAACGGTTCCCCAGGTATTAGCCGCGGTCGTGTCGACGGACGTCGCGTCTTAACACAGGGGNNAGCCAAATGAGTGCGTTCAGATGGCGCGAGCGGCGTCCGAAGGGATCCTCAATCGAACATCCGGTTAGTGCCAGCCCGAACTGGACTTCGGCTAACACGTGTCAGTAGACCATTCATTACGGGACGGTGGACGGTCGACAGAGACGGCGGGATCACCCGATGAGTGTGCCTTCGGACTCGCTCGAGCAGGCGTGGCCATCACCGGGGCCTTCGGCGCCGCTCATGTCGGCCGTCCTTGGCCATGGCCATAGAGCTCGCCATCACGTCGGGATACGTAGCTGCCGCACGTGGCGCAGCGCCACCTGGTGTTGAAGACCTTGTAGGCATGGCCGTGGGAGGCGCACACCGGGTTGATGCGGCGGATGTTCTGCGCGCGGAGGGCCTTGGTCTGCGCCTTGCCGGCCAGGGACGGACTTGGCGGTGGCACTGCCGATGGCGGCCACCGCGGTGGCCGCCAGGAACGTCCAGAAGGTTGTCCGAGTTATCCAGGCCGCTCCGTTACCCAAACCACCAAGAAGCTCATGCCCGAACACCCCTGTCTTCAGGTCTTTCGTGGGGACATCGTGTGGGCGCGTCTGCGTAGGAGCATCAGTCACCGGTGTTGGCCAGGTCGAAGACCGCCTCGGCATAGTCGATCATCACCAACGGTGGCATCGGCATCTGAGCCACCGACGGTTCCGCCCTGGCCAGGAATCCCACCACACAAACCTCGGCTTTCATCAGCCGTCAAGCTCAAACGCGAACCTGGTCTTGCCTTCATGAGCACCGCTGGCGCTGGCCGATCGCCACCGCAACCAACAGGGTCCCAAGCTCCGGACCATTGAGGTCCGGGAGGGCTGGCCCCCCGCTTCGAACTGTGTTCGGGTGTGGCCAGAGCATTGCGGCCGCAGACCCGCTGATGCGTGCTCCGTCATCGTCCGTTCGGCCTAGAAACCCTCGCCCAAAGGGCGGATTTGCACCCCGGACGGGCCAAATACTCACCGAACACCCTCAAAGTTTGTGCCATCATCAATACATTTCTACGTACGGGGCCCAACAGGACTGCCCCGGGGAGGACGAAGAGACCGAGGCTGGCGCATGAGCTCTCATCGTGGCTTAGAACTCCCGGAGACAGTTCAGGGTGTCCAGGTGCGGTGGAGCACGCACGCGACCTTCCGCGCGGGGCTGGTGTGGGCACTGTGGCTGGTCTTGGCCGTCTACGTAGCCGCCCTGGCTCTGCACAGCGTTGGGTGGGGCCCGAGTTGGAACGCCTGGTACGGCACAGTTGTTAACAACTGGCTGGGGCTGGCGACGGACTGGTTACCTGCAGCGGTGTGCTGGCTGGCGGTCTACCGGGTCGGGTTTCGGCGCCTTAAGGTCGTGTTCGCTGCGGCCGCGGTGACTTCGTACGCCGCCGGGGACACCCCCTTCGTCCTGTTCTCGGCGCCGGAGCTCTCGCTCGCGGACGTCGGGTACTTGTCGTTCTACCTGCTGATGCTGGCAGCGCTGGCCGTTGTGGTGCACCGTCACGTGCGGAGCCTGGCGTCGTCGGTGTGGCTGGACGCCGCAGTGGGGTCCCTGGGTGCGGCCGCGGTGCTGGCGGTTGTGCTCGGCCCGGTACTGGCCTCCGACATGGCGGGTCCTTTGTCGTTGGCCACGGCAGTGAATGTCGCCTACCCGATGTTCGACCTGATCCTTGTCGCCGTTGTGGCCGGGATCGCCGCCCTGGGGGGCATGGGCAGTCGGTGGGCCCTGCTGGCCGCGGGCCTGCTGGTCTTCGCTGCGGCCGACGTGATCTACGTGCGGTTTGTGTATGTGGTCGGTACACCGCTGGACGCTGGATGGGCGATCGGGCTTGCCCTGGTGGCGATGTGGGTTGATGGCACTGCCCGGCGCGGGCTGCCGGCGACGCAGGAGGCGCGACCGGCGACCGGTACCAGGGCTCTGGGGGTGTCGGCGGTGGCCACCGTCGCGGGGTTGGGGGTGCTGATCGTGGGCACCTGGGTGCCCCTGTCGCGTCTGGCGGTGACCCTGGCTGGGGTGACGCTGCTGGCAGCGGCGGCTCGCTCCCAGCTGGCCTTCCGCCTTCTGGCGCGGATGGCGGACCTACGCCGGCTTGCCGCCGCCACCGACGACCTGACGGGGTTGCCGAACCGGCGGGCTCTGTACGCCGAGGGGCACGTACGCCTGGCCAGAGCGCAGCACCGGCGCCATGCCCTGCTGATGCTGGACCTGGACAAGTTCAAGGGGGTCAACGACAGCCTGGGCCATGACGCCGGGGACCAGCTCCTGGTCCAGGTGGGTGCCCGCCTGCGCGAGCACATGCGCGGCCGTGACGTGCTCGCCCGCCTGGGCGGCGACGAGTTCGCGGTCCTTCTCGGTGACAGCGGCCACGAGGAGGCCACCGATGTCGCACTCAAGCTGCGCGCGGCCCTGGCCGCGCCGTTCGCCGTCGACGGCGTCGTGCTGCACAGCAGCGTCAGCGTCGGGATCGCGCTGTTCCCCGACGACGGCCCCGACCTGAGTACCCTGCTGCGC
>PMJN01000394.1:3983-13979 GCA_003157445.1 Micrococcales bacterium | reverse complement strand
CGAACAGCGGATCGCTGCCTACGGCGTCTCGGTAGAAACCCGTCAAGAGGCGCTGAGCGCGATTGCCCGCCCGCACGTCGCCACGGTCCAGCTCATCCTCAATGTCTTCCGGCGCAAGCCGCTGGAGCGGGTCCTGCCAGCTGCCTTGGAAGCTGGTGTCAGTGTTATTGCGCGTCTTCCTCTGGCAAGCGGGCTTCTGTCGGGCAAGTACGACGAGTCCACCACCTTCGCGCCGCAGGACCACCGAACCTACAACCGCCGAGGTGAGGCCTTCGACCTCGGAAAGACCTTCAGCGGCGTCCCGTTTGAGGTCGGGGTTCGCGCGGCGCGCAGCGTGTCGGAGTTTGCCAAGAGGGTATCTACGGCGCAGTTGGCACTGCGGTGGATTCTCGACCAGCCTGGCGTCAGCACTGTTATCCCGGTGCGCGCAACGCGTCTCAGGTGAAAGGCGAACGCTGCCGCCGCCGACCTGGAGCCANNGCAGTGGGTTCCGCCTTGGCGCTCAGCACGACACCAGGGCGCCCGCTTGTATGCCGCGGCAAGGGCTAGGTCAAGCACCAGCACTGCCAGCCACACGTACTGCGCCCCAGTAGAACTGGCCAGCGCCACGGGGATAGAGGCTAGGAAAGAACAGTGGGACAAAGACCTCGGTTTCGTATGCAGCCGAAGAGATCTGGATCGAGGTCCGGCGGCAACAGCCGACGGCTCCCCGCGTAGTGCCACAGCAGGGTGTGGGTGAGACCGACCGCGGAGAGGATGACNNAGGTCTACGACCGCAAACGACAGCGTGTAGGCGAAGTACTCGGAACCTGTTGACGCAACACTCCTTGCCCGGGCGCCACCTTGGGCACGACGATCTAGACCGCCAGTAGCATCATGGCGATCGCGAAGACTGCGTTGCCGAAGAACGAGGTGCGTTCGGTGTCGGTCCCTGCGTTCACCCAGTTCACGTACCGCGCGTAGACCCTCGATCCGGTCGCCATGACAACAGTGTCGCCACGACAACAGCACGGAGAACATCTCTCGGCCGTGTCACCCTCAGCAGCCAGCCCGGGGTGCTTCCCCGACCAACAGCGGTGGTCTTTCGGGGATGGATCAGGAACGGCGGCGACGGCGTTCGGCGCTCTTGCGGGTCGCCGTGATGATCTGGCTGATCGCCTGTCGTTGACGCTCGATGACCGGAGGAGGGCGCCACCCGTGCTCGGGTGCTCTCACTGCGGCCTCGATCTCTACCCGCATCCGGTCCAGGGCAGCCAGCAGTGCTCCGTGTTGCGCCCAGGCTGCCCGATCCGCACTCGACTCCTCGTGCAGAAGTTCGGCCAGGCGGTCGCGGCGACGATGCAGCTCGGACAGTCCCCTGTTCACCTCGGTTCGGGCCACGTCCTGGGACTCAAGGCCCGCTGTCACCACAGACACGTGTTCGATCGCATCTGCAGCAGCCTTGAGTACATGCCCCAGCACATCGCGGACCTGCGCGTCGTAGACGGTCTCCGCCTGTTCGCTGGGCACGAAGTAGGTCCGGTCGAGCAGGGAACGGCACAGGGTACGGATCGTGACGTAGGCGTGCTCGAGCCCCGTCAGCCCGGTGCGCAGCCGCGGTAGTGCCTCCCTGGCCTCGGCAACGCGTGGGTTGAACCGAGCGCTGTCCTGGGCGCGGGCCAGGGTCCGGTCGGCGTGGGCAACTTCGTTGCCGAGGCGCCTGGCCTCGTTCAGCATCCGGTCGGCCGACTCGCGGGACCACCCTTCTCCCAGCTGATCTGCGAGTGCTCTGAGGAACTGCGCCATTCGTTCGGCGAGCTCACCTATCGCATCGCTCGCCGGCTGGACGTAGAGGGGTGCTGCGATCACCACGTTGACCACGACACCGACAGCGGCTCCGATCAGCGTCTCGTAGACCCTGTCTAGGGCTGGGCCCTCGGCGCCGCCCACTGCCAGCACCAGCATTGCTGAGATCGGAACCTCGAGCAGATGGTCTCCCAGGTGCAGGAGGCGGCCTGTGATCAGCGACGCGGCCACGACGAAGCCCAGACTCCACCAGGTCAACCCGACCCAGGTGGCGAAACCGACTGCAATCAGCACTCCGGCCACGACGCTGGCAACCCTCTGCAGACCGCTGGCCACCGTCTCATACATCGTCAGCTGTACGACGAGCAACGCTGTCAGCGGAGCCAACACAGGCTGTGAGCTGCTCAGCAACTGCTGGGCCAAGACAAAGGACAAGACGGCGGCGAGTGTCGTTTTGGCCGTACGCAGTCCGGGCCTACGCCCACGCCGGAACAGTGCAGCGCGCATTTGACGAACGATGTCAGAGCCGTGCGGTGACACTAAGGAGACCTCTCTGGAGATGGTTCAGTTGAGGGCCGGACGACAACTACCGTGCAGTGCGCGTGCCGTACCACCTGAGCACTCACGGAGCCGAGCAGAAGGGCACTGAAGCCGCCGTGGCCACGGGAACCGACAACGACGAGGTCGGTTCTATGGGACAACTCCAGCAGGACGGCGGCCGGTTGTCCTTCGATCAGCTCGCCTTGTACTTCCACCGCAGACGTGCTGCCAACCGCTTCGACAACGCTGGCAAGACGTCGCCTTGCCTCCTGCTCGATGATGGTGGTATCGAGCGCTGCGTAGGGATCGGACGCCATTTCGCTCATAAGACCGCTGTAGGGAACTGACCAGACCAGGACGGCGCGCACATCGCCGCCGCCGTGAGCCTGAGCCTCGGCCACGGCCCATCTCAGAGCCTCAATGCTCGCCGTCGATCCATCGACACCCACGACGTACCGCCGCCAGCCAAAACCCTGCTGCTGTTCTGACAAAGTCACTCTTGTTTCTTACTGGTCTGGGTCTGTTGTTGTCTACGGTAGTGACCTGTGGTCACAGATGGCGAGCTCTTCGAGATGCTGGTTGCCCAGATACCACCGGCCAGAACGGTGTCATCACCGGTGAAACCAACCAGGCGAGCAGGCTTACCCGACAGTCGCTGCGCACGCCATGCAGGTGCGCGCCACCGGACGGGCATCAAGTCTTGCTGCTGAGATTGGCTGGCCGCACGACTCACAAAGCCCATACAGTCCGCCGGCCACCCTCATTCGCGCCGCCTGGATGTCTTGAAGGTGACTTTGTGCCTGGTGGATCAGTGCGTTCATCTGTGAACGCTCGAACGCGATCGTTGATCCTTCCGGGTCGTGCTCATCGTCGGCATTGGAATCCGCTGAAGCATCGATGATCTCCTGGAAGCCTCGACGGAGCCCCGCCAAGTGTCCCAGGACGCGCACACGCTCAGCCTCGAGCCGCCTCAGAGTCCGCGGCCCGTCAGAGGCAGACGAAAGCACTTCCTCCATACGGCTAGCAACAACCTCGCAACGGGCAGGTATTCCGGTTGTGGGCGCCCCACAACCGGCTGCCACCAGCGGGGCCTGCGCAGCCCGCAGCCACCGCAGGCACAGATCAGCTGCGCCGGTCCCGCTTGTCCACCAGTTTGAGTCCCCATTGGATGATTCCGGCGGCGGCGATCAGCAGCCAGGAGAATGCCACCCATGGCGTGGCGGACCGGGCGCCCCAGGCTGCGGTTGCGGTCCCGAGCACCAGGGTTGCCAGCAGCGGTTTGGAGTACCAGAAGATCATCGCTGGCACCCCAGCACGTGGTCCGAAGACCCCGGCCGGCGGCAGCCCGCGAAACGAGGCCATGAGGTGCGCACCGGCCAGAAGAGCCCCGGCCCCCAGCGCCCAGACCATTGCCGATGGTCTGAGTAGGCCCGTCATGTACAGCGGCAGGCTCACGACCGCGGCACTGACCGCCCAGGCCGAGACCGGCACGACAAGGTGGGCCAGCGCCGTGTCACGGTAGGCAAGGCCTAGCAGTCGCGACGTGCCCGAGTTGTCCGCATGCAGCCGCAGGCCCTCACACAAAGCACCGAAACCGAGGTAGGCGACGATCATGGCGACCAGGGGAGCCAATGTCGGGGTCCGCGGCGACTGCAGTGACAGCATCAGCCCGGCTGATCCGGCGGCCGCCAAGCCGAGTCCGTAGAGTGCAGACCATGGTGCCCGGCGCAGGCCCAACAGGTCGCGCCGGGCGATTACCAGCAGCGGACCGCTGGGTCTCAAGTGCACCTGCCGGGCGTGCGTGGGGGGTCTTGCGGCGTCCAGGCGGGCCGTGCGAAGGTCTCCTGCCAGGACTGCTCCGCCGATGGTGGCATTGCTTGCGGCCTGCCTCTTCAGGCCGGTGATGTCCAACAGCGCCAACGCGTTTCGACGCCCACGCGCAAGAGAGGAGTCTGGTTGCAGCGCCAGTGGGGTCGAATGCACCTGGCCCTGCAGCCAGAGCTCGGCAACCAGCACCCCGATCAGGGCGCCACAGACTGTGGCTGGCATGAGCACGACCGGTGCGGCGACCTTGGCGATTGCCAGTCCCGCCCCGCCGACCGCGCCGACCAGCAGCCCTCCGACGATGGAGCCACCGAAGCTCAACTGCCAGTTCCGGGCCAGAGTGACTTTGCGAGGCATGGGGCTGTCTACGACCAGCT
The DNA here is from genome assembly GCA_003157445.1 of Micrococcales bacterium. Lineage (GTDB taxonomy): Bacteria > Actinomycetota > Actinomycetes > Actinomycetales > Dermatophilaceae > UBA4719. The sequence goes on along the minus strand of PMJN01000394.1, from coordinate 9,453 downwards.
CAAGGTATGGCAGCGGTGGCACCACGGGCCCATGAACGCGCCCTACCAACGGGACCAAAGCCAGCAGTGCCGCTGTGAACGACAGCGTGACAATCGCCCCCACCGGGGTCCAGGCGTGTGCGGCTAGCCACTTCCCGTCCAGGGAACGAAATAGCTGCTGGGCAGCCGGGACCCCGTATGAGGCCGCGGCGATAACGGCGACGTACACCGGATACAACGCGTTGCTTACAGACGTGTCCGGCCGGTTGCCCAGGATTGCCGAGCGGACCTGACGCAACCGCTGCTTGTCAGCGACGGTCATTCTGATCTGATGTCGACGACGGAGTCAGCCAGTGCGGCAGTCATTGCCGGGTCGTGGCAGGCGATGAGCAGGCCGCTGCCATCGTCCTTGCGGTCCAACAGGATTGCGGTCAGCAGGTCGCGTTTGTCAGGGTCGAGGCGTTGCTCCGGCTCGTCAAGGATGAGGATGGACGAGGGGCGGACGAGCACCATCGACAGATGGAACAGCTGCTGTTGGCCTGAGGACAGCTCGTGGGGGAACCGCTGGGACAGATGGTCGATCTCCAGCAGCTCGAGGATCTGGTCGGCGCGGTCGGCAGCCGGTTTGCCAACGTGGCCCCAGGTGGAATCGATCAGGACGAGGTGGTCGACCAGGGTCAGGTCGCGATACGTCGCGGGTGCGCCGATCAAAGCTGCAATGGTGGTGCGTGTGGAGTCGTGACGTTCGTCGACCAGCGAACCATCCAGGGTGGCCTCGCCCTGCGATGGGGACATGGTGCCCGCAAGGATCCGCAACAGGGTCGTCTTGCCGCTGCCGTTGGGGCCGCGCAGGACGACGCACTCTGCGGCGCCAAGCTCGACGTCGGTGGGCAGCAGCAGCACCGCCTCGTCGATCTTCTTTCCGACACCAGTTGCCCGCAGAGCGTGGCTGACGGGCTCGCGCACGGCAGGTACGGCTGCGCCGCGACGTCCCAGCATGGTTGTTTCTCCCTCGGTCTGCGCCAAGTCTTTCATCACCGCATATGCAGCGTGTCGGGAACCTCGCAGTGGGCAGGTCAACGCGGCCGATTGCTGTGAGGAAGTCTCTTGGTGAGGACCATGAAATGCCATGATCAGCCCCCGCAACGGGTGCTGAGGTTCCTGCCCGCAGGCAAAGGCCGATGGCGGGCGCCCGGTGTTTCGTGGACGTCTTCGGCCTCACAGACGTGCACCGCCAGGCGCAGTGGCGGTGCCGCCTCATCCGCACACATGGTTACAGACTCTCAGTTGGCGTTTCCAGACAACGTGTTGCACCGGGACAGCATCACGGTGACTGCCCTGGTGGGCGGCAGTGATGAGTGCTGGGACGCGATTGCGCAATCCGAGAAGGTTCCGGCGACTATGACTTCAGGGGACGCGGCGTCACGTGGTGGAGTTTCATCCTGCGCACCTACGAGCAGATCCAGTACGCGCGCCAGCAGTTGGGCGTGTGCGGCAACCCCAGGTTCGGTGTGGTGTCGCACTATCTGGGCCGGAGTCCCTGATAGCCACAGTGCGGCCCACCCGAGGTTGTAGCCGAAGGCGTGTGGACGAACACTGGCTCTCGCCCGAACGGGTGAGTGAGAACCCACCGAACGAGGGGGTATCTCCGCCCCTATGGCCGATGTTGACGGTCGGGATGTGCGACACGCTCTTGAGAGGGGTTAGCAGTCGCTTACCAGGCAGCGCTTACCAGGCAGGGAGTCTATTCGCAGTGAGACTTGCATGCCGAGTGGTGGCCGTGATCGGTGCAATCACACTGTTGGGTGCGCCGGCTTCGGCGGTGGCCAGAGCACTAACCCCCGTCTCGGCGGCCCATCCAGCCGCCGCATCAGGGGGGCTTACCGCGCCGGTGAAGCATCACAAGACAGCCCGGCTGTGCAGTGCGGTCACCAAGGCCGGGCAGGCGACGTGTTTTGCGATCCGGCAGACAGACACCGTCCAGCCCCCTGGCGTGAAGACCAATGCCGTCTCGCCCGGCACGGCACCGGACGGTTATGGCCCCTCGACCCTGGCCGCGGCCTACAAGCTGGATCGGAGCAAAGGAAGCGGGCAGATGGTGGCCGTCGTCGACGCCTACGACGACCCGAATGCGGAGTCGGACCTGGCCACCTACCGCGCCCAGTACGGGCTGCCTCAATGCACCACCGCTAGCGGCTGTTTCAAGAAGGTCAGCCAGTCCGGCTCGACCACCAATCTTCCGCCAGTCGACACCACCGGTTGGGCGCCTGAGATTTCTCTGGACCTGGACATGGTCTCGGCGACCTGCCCGAACTGCCACATTCTGTTGGTCGAAGCCGATGACGACTTCCTCAACAACCTGGGCACCGCGGTCAACGAGGCCGTCACGCTCGGGGCGAAGTACGTCTCCAACAGCTACGGCGGCTCCGAGTCCAGCGACGAGTCCAGCTACGACTCCGCGTACTACCACCACGCGGGTGTGGCAATCACGGCCAGCACCGGTGACAGCGGTTACGGCGAGCAGTACCCGTCCACGGGCGCGTATGTCACCGCGGTTGGCGGCACCTCGTTGGTCAGCGCGGGCAACGCCCGCGGGTGGACCGAAACGGTGTGGGAGACCAGCGCGACGGAGGGCACTGGTTCCGGCTGCTCCTCGTTCATCGACAAGCCTACGTTCCAGACGAACCTCACCACCGGGTGCAGTAAACGCGCCGAGGCCGACGTTTCGGCGGTTGCCGACCCGAACACAGGCGTAGCGGTCTACGACACTTACGACACCGACCAGTCCCCGGGCTGGCAGGTCTACGGCGGCACCAGTGTCGCCTCACCGATCATCGCCTCGGTGTACGCGCTTGCCGGGACCACTGGCGCCTCGGACAGCCCGAACGCCTACCCGTACTCGAACCCCGCCGGCCTCTTTGACGTGACGTCGGGCAGCAACGGCACCTGCCGGCCGGCCGTGCTGTGCACCGCAGGGAATGGCTGGGACGGCCCCACCGGCCTCGGGACCCCGAACGGCACTGCCTCGTTCACCAACGTGCACACCATCCGTGTGACGAACCCCGGCGCCCGGACCAACGCGGTGGGAACCCCGCTGAACCTGCAGATCCAGGCCAGTGACACAGGGTCAGGCGCCCAGTTGACCTACGCTGCCTCGGGCCTGCCACCGGGTCTGGCTATCAACCCGGCCACTGGGCTGATCTCCGGCGCACCGACCACACCGGGTCGCAACACCGTTACTGTCACCGCTACCGACGCCACCTCCGCCAGCGGCAGCACCACCTTCACCTGGCGCGTCCAGGTGGCAGGCACCTTGGCAACCGTGTCTCCGGCGCGGGTGCTGGACACCCGTACCGGCAACGGTGTCCCCCAGAGGCCGCTTCGGCCGGGGGCTGACCTGGTCGTGCAGATCACCGGCCGCGGCGGGGTACCGGCCGGTGGCGTGGCTGCGGTGGTGGCCAACGTGACGGTTACCCAGCCGGCGGCGCCAGGATGGGTTTCTGCCTGGGCCAGCGGCAGCCCCATGCCTGCGGTGTCCAACCTGAACTTCTCCACCAACCAGACGGTCCCCAACCTGGCCATCATCCCGGTCGGCCCCGACGGCGCAATCCGGTTCCACAACGGCTCAGGCGGGACCGTGCAACTGATCGCGGACGTCTCCGGCCACAGCATCGGCTGAGCGCGAGGCTCGATCTTGCATGAGCGGCAGCGGGCGCCTACATCGTGATGAGTTGGCTCCTAGACAAGATCAGGTTGATCACGTTGAGCCCTGCTGCCTAGGCTAGTTGGCGAAGATGTGGCGACCTGGTCGGCAGGAAGGTCTTCGATGAGCGAAAGCCGTATGTCTGGCGCGGGCAGGCTCGCGTGGTTGCCGGCGGGTGTTGCATGTCCAAGTGGGTTGTCCTGGTCTTCTGGGTCCTCGTGGCGGGTTTGGGAGCCGAGCCCTCTGGCAAGCTCATGGGTGCCACTTGGTGTTCGTCACCAAGTATCGCCGTGGCGTGTTCGACACGGAAGTACTCAAGGGTGCGAACAAGTCATGGCACAGTGTGCGCGGACGTCGAGCCGACCCCTGCCGAGTTCAACGGAGCCGAAGGCCATGTCCACCTACTCGTGCCCCACCCACCCAAGGTGGCACTCTCCTACCTGGTCAACTGCCTCACAGGCGCCTCACCCAGACGGTTGAGGCAGGACCCTGGATCACCGCTGACATCCTCCCGGACATGAATGACCAGGAATCCAACTGCTGCTCGGAGGCAACATGTTGACGTTCGCGCTTCATCGGCAGGGCCAAGACTGCCAAGCCTGCACGCGGCCGCGCCATGGGCTGCCGCGGTTCAATGCCGGTCCTCCAACTAAAGAAGCACAACAGGATTGGTTATCGTCGCCCAGAGCTGAACCTGCAGCCCTTCACCGACGCCCGGACGGTCTTTCTGGCGGCCCCGAACGACTGGGTTTGCCCCAGCGAACAGATGAACCCCTTGCGGCCAAGAGCCCGCCATGCTTGACGTTCTGCAGGACGCGCTGTCCTGGTGCTGCGAGGGCACCCGGTTTGCCGTGGCCAAGCTCGTGCGGGCGCGGAGCTCATCTCCGAGGCCGATCGGGGGTTGTGATGGCAGTCTGCAAAGCGGGCGACGTCATAGACAGCAATTCCGGTGGCTGCGTTGAGGGCAGGGTTTACGAGGTGGCGCAGGAGACAATGGACAACGGCCACCCGAATCTGGTCACCCGCCAGGTCAGCGATTGGCGAAGGGATCTCAGTCGGCCAGTATCTCGACGCCGTGAGCGGTTACCCGCACCAAGGAGCACAGTTGTGCCCAACGACATCCGTGGGCAAACGTGAGGGTGGCCGGGCTTGTTCTTGCTGCCGGTGGGGGCTACCGCCTCGGACGTCCCAAAGCCGAGGTCGTGGTCGGCGGCCGCCGCCTGGTGGACAGTGTGATCGATTCGTGTACTGCTGCGGGGCTGAGCCCAGTCGTCGTGGTCCTTGGCGCCGCCTGGCTGATACCGATGCCGCCGGCCAACACCCCTGACGGCCAGGCTGCGCAGATCTGGCTGGTGGAGAACTCCGAATGGGCCACCGGCATCGCATCGTCCTTGCAGGCCGGGCTGGCAGCGTTGACCGCTGACCTGGACGTCGAGGCCGCGGTCGTCACGCTGGTCGACACCCCGTGTGTCGGGGCCGAACACCTGAGCCGCATCGGGGCGGCTTTGCGCGGTGGCGCGACTGCCGCCGTCGCGACCTACGACGGCAACGCGCGCACGCCGGTCGGACTAACCCGCCAGGTCTGGGCCGAGGTTGCAGCAACCGTTTCCGGAGACCAGGGAGCGCGGATATGGCTGGCAGCCCACTGGCACGCAGTCACCAAGATCGAGTGCTCCGACCTCGGCCATTGGGCCGACATCGACGCACCTGCTGACCTGTCTAACTAACTCAGCGTGGTCCGGGCACGGCCCTTGCCAGTGCTGCCAGAGCAGCCGGGAAGCACCGCTC
>PMJN01000394.1:0-3977 GCA_003157445.1 Micrococcales bacterium | reverse complement strand
ACTGGGGTGCCACGGAACTCGAGGATCGGGATCTGGTAGCCAGGGTGCTCTCCAGGGGTGATCTCGTACATGGCGCGAGTCGTGCGCAACGTCATCGGGACGTCCCCGCCAACGCAGCGGACGATCGCCGGCGCCGCTGCCATGGCGAAGCCGCCGATCCCGGCGGTCTCGGTGATCGCCGAGTCGCCAATATCAGGGTTGGCGTCTGAGGGTCCAAAGGCGCCCACGAACATGCCCCGTGGTGTGTCGGCCGGACCGGTGAACCACTGGTCACCGGTGCCAGAGGTCTGGATCCCGAAGTCGGTGCCGTTGCCAGACATTGCCACCACCATCGTGCACCCGGGGACATCACGCGCTGCACCGCTCGCCAGTTTGCACGCCGCCATCCCGAGGTTAGGAAGAATTGCTCGTTGGAGCCCGCGAAGCGCACTACGTCGGCCAGGTTGGTGGAAGGGGCATCGAGGGCGATGAGCGAGGGCAGCAGGTCGCGCAGGACCATCAGCGAACCGGCCCGGTTGCTGTTGTGCCCCTCGTCGCCCATCTGCAGCATCTGGGCGATGATCGCCTGGACGTCTAGGGGCCCGTGTGCCCGAACGGCCTGCTGCAGCAGCGGCCCGAGTACCTGGGACATCCAGTGCAGGCCCGTGATGACCTCGGGGCCATACCCGCCGTAGCGCAGTACCCTGCCGAGGCCCTCATTAGGGAGCAGTATGCGGTTCCGCCGTAAACGCTGTCCTTCAGTTCAAAGATCCACATGGAACGTGAGACCACTCCGGCCACTGGCCCGACGCTCTTGTGGTGATGGCAGGGGTCCAAGGTGATGCGATCGCCGGAGGCGAGAGCGGCCGCGGCCCGCTCGGGAGTGTCAGCCAAACCCTCGAAGAGCATGGCTCCGATCAACGCTCCGCGCATCGGACCGGATGCCTGATCCCACTCCACCGGCGGCCCGGCGTGAAAGAACGTCCCCTTCTCCATAGCCAGGACTTCGTATGCCGCTCGCACGTCGACCAGTTCGGCGTGGGCCGACATCAGCCGGGAGACTGCAGTCGCATTTGGCCGCCTGACGGCGGGGATCGCTGATCACCGTGGCCAGGTCCGCCTCGGTGCCCGCCCTCGGTGCCCGCCCTCGGTGGCTGCCAGTCCATCTCGATGACAGCGGGGGAGTCGGTGGAGGAGATGTCGATCATATGAGTCTCTTCCTATGCCGAAGCGGTGGCGAGCTTGAACAGCGTGCGTGACCAGTGGTGCATCTGAGGAACCACACATCCCCATCGTGCGGCATCCGGCAGTGAGGCGACAGGCTTGCGGCCGCCAACTGTGCCGACGCGGTCATCGGATTCCTCCTAGGGTGGACACCCGGCCGTTGCGGGCCAGGAGGAAACGCTTCCGGCCTGCCGGTGGAAGGCTGTGCGTTCGATCCTGTTGGGCGATAACCAAGCCCGGCACTGTTTGGCAGGACCAGCGTTAGCCGCGGCAGCGCTATGGCGTGCCAGCGCGCGCAGACTTGGGAGTTTTGGCCCTGTCTGTGAAGCGCGAACCTCAACATGTTGCCTTCGGGCAGCAGTTGGAATCCTGGTCATTCATGGCCGGGAGGATGTCAAGGACACTGTCAGGGCACTGGCGAGATGCGTCTTAGTAGCCGTAGGGAGCCGCGCTCGCCCACCTGGGTGAAGGTGCCTTCGTCCAGCGCCCGTTGCACGACGTGCCAGGGCGCGGCTCCACCATCGCGCGGGTCAGGGAAGACGTCATGAACTGCAAGCACACCGCCTGGCAGAAGGTGCCGGGAGAAGGCGGCATAGTCGTGCTGGGCGACGTCGTCGGTGTGATTGCCGTCCAGGAACAGCAAGGTCAGCGGGGTTGTCCACCACGGCGCCACCTGCTGGGTGGTGGCCACTAGGACGCTGACGGCATCTTCGAGGCCAGCGTCGGCAAGGGTGTGCCGCAGCGACGGCAGCGTGTCGAGCCGCCCGGTTCGCGGGTCTATGAGGGAATGGTCGTGCCACTGCCACCCCGGCTGGTTCTCCTCCGAGCCATGATGGTGATCCAGCGTGACCAGGTGCGAGCCTCGTGCGGCAGCCACGGCCCCGAGATGCACGGTGGACTTGCCACAGTAGGTGCCGATCTCGAGCCATAGACCGGGCGCGGCTGTTGCTGCTGCCTGGCGCAAGGCCGCCGCCTCGTCTTCGGGCATGAAGCCCTTGGTGCGCGCGGCCAGCGCCGCCAGGGCCGGGTCAAGCCTCAAGCCAGATCTCCGGTGAGGATGATGCACTGGGCATCGCAGTCTGCGGCGCCAATCCGGATCAGTGAGGGCAGCCCGTCTCCACGGAAGAGTTCACTGCCCAAAGAGGAACTCGCCAACGCGTCAGCTGCCAGGACGACGGCCGCAGCGGTCCAGGTGCTGCGCTCCTCAGGCCAGATCGCGTCATCGGGCCAGACGTACCCGGTCCAGAAGCCTCCATCGACGTCGCGCAGGTGCTGCACGGAGTCGAACAGATCCCGCGCCCGCGTGTGGTCGCCAACCGCGTCCAGAGACAGCACCAGCTCGCAGGTCTCGGCGACGGTCACCCATGGACGGTCGGAGACGCAGCGAGCGCCCATTCCAGGTACCACGAACTCGCCCCACCGTCGGTTCAGATGCGCACGTCCGGCCGGGCCCCGCACGACTCCGCCGAGCACAGGATAGTACCAGTCCATTGAGAACCGGCTCTTGTCCAGAAAAGCGTCAGGGTGCAGCGCCACCGCGTGCGCCAGCCGCGCGGCGCTGAGCTCCCAGTCCGGCTGCGGGTCACCGACCAGCTCGGCCAGCGCCATGGCGCAGCGCAGTGACATCACCGTGCTGGAGCTGCCCGTCAGCAGGGCACTCTGGCTGACCTCGCCGGTCTTGTTGCGAGACCAGGCGATCCCGCCGAAGGGTAGTTGCAGCGCAACCACGAGCTCGATGGCTCGCCGAACGACCGGCCACATTATCTCGACCTGAGCCCGGTCTCTGGTGATCAGCCAGCTGTGCCACACTCCGACAGCCAAGTAAGCGCACTGGTTGGTGTCGATGCGCTCGTCGCCGATGTAGCTCTCCGTGGTCTCCATCGGCCAGCTGCCGTCTGGCGACTGGTGCGTCGCGCTCCACTCGAACGCCAGCCTCGCTGCGTCGTCCAGCCCGCACACGGTCAGCGCCATCGCCGCCTCGATATGATCCCAGGGATCCCCGTGGTGGCCGCGGAACCAGGGGATTAGCCCGCTGGCCAGCTGTTGGCCGGCGATGTGCTCCCCGGTTATTCGGATCTGGTCGGCAGTCAAAGTGCCTGGCAGATGCGGCAGGGGACGCGTCATGCGGTTTCGCCTGGCTTGCGCAGGTAAAGCACCAGGCTCTTGCCGAGGATGGGGTTGAGCAGATGTTCGGCGGTCTGGGTGAGCCACGGGCGGGCCATCATGTCCCAGACCAGCAGACGGTGGTAGCCCTGGGTCAGTGAGTTTTCGCGCTCGACCCCGCAAGCACACTTCAACCACCAGTAAGGTGAGTGCAGGGCGTGAGCGTAGTGGCGATCGAACGGCTCCAGGCCGGCACTTTGGAGCGCTGCCAGAAGCTGGTGGCCGCGATAGATGCGCACGTGGCCACCTTGGACCTCGTGATACGCGTCGGACAACGCCCAGCAAATCCGCTCGGGCCACCGCCGCGGGACGCTGACGGCGACCAGACCCCCGGGCCGCACGACCCGGAAGATCTCGGCGATGGCCGCCTCGTCCTGACCGATGTGCTCGAGAATCTCGGAGGCGATCACTCGGTCGAAGCTGTTGTCCGGGAAGGGCAGGGCCAGGGCGTCGGCGCGAAGGGCCACCGAACCGTCAGGGGCGGTGGCCTCGCCCGCGACAACGATCGCCGCGATCATCGACTCCACACCCAACAGGTCCTGGCCGCTCAGATCGAGGGCCACCACGTCCGCGCCGCGGCGCAAGGCCTCGAATGTGTGCCGGCCGGTGCC
>PMJN01000110.1 GCA_003157445.1 Micrococcales bacterium | reverse complement strand
GGCAGGGGTCGACGCCTCCAACACGGGCGACGAGTCGACCGTCTTGGTCCTGCCCAGCGATCCCGACGCACTCGCCCACCAGATCCGGGACGGCGTGCAGTCCGGATGGCTGAGGCGCGCAGGCAGCAAGGTCACAACCGCAGTAATCCTCAGCGACACCGCCGGCCGGCCCTGGCGCAACGGCCAGACCGACTTTGCGTTGGGAGCCTGCGGTATCCAGGTCATCGACGACCTGCGTGGTTCTTCCGACAGCCACGGGCGCCTGCTGTCGGTGACCGAACGCTGCGTGGCCGATGAGATCGCCGCCGCAGCGGATCTGGTCAAAGGCAAAGCGGCCGGCATACCGGTCGCACACGTTCGCGGCCTTGGTCAGTACGTCCCCGGCACCGCAGGGACCTCCGGGGCCAAGGGTCTTGTCCGCACCGGGCCGCAGGACTGGTTCGGCTACGGCATGCTCGAGGCCGTCCGCGCGGCCCTGGGCGTGGTGCCCGGCTCCGCAACGGCAACCGAGGTCGGCATTCCCCTCATCGTTCGCGAAGACGCCACTACCCGGGCGATGCGGGCTCTGCGAGTCGCCCTGCTCACCTGCCCGGACGCTGTCGGAAAGGTCGACGCAGACACCATTACGCTCTTGGCCCCGGACGACTTCACACTCGGGGTCGCGTCAACCCGCACCGAGGTGGCGCTGCACGGCGAAGGCCTGAGCGCATCCCTGAGCCGATCGCCGGCGCCGTCCTTGACCACTGATGAGATCCTGACGGGTCGCCCCAGCGCGCTCATCGCCTTTCGATAACAACCGAAAGGCCGCCCAAACCTCAGCGGAACCGGTGCGGCATGTGGGTGGGGACCGCCATCCGGGGGCCACGTCTGGGGCGCCCTGCGCCCGCCAGCTTGAGCAGCCCCTGGACCCGATAGCGATGTCGCGCATATGGCTCGAGCAGCTCAGCCAGGCCGTCGTCATCTACCTCAGATCCAGTCAGCGCCCACCCGATGTCCCTGGCCACGTGATAGTCGCCGAAGCTCACGGCGTCCGGATCACCCAGTGCGCTGTGTCGCACCTCGGCTGCGGTCCAGACCCCGACCCCGCTTATGGCGCGCAGCCGCCGGTCAGCCCGATCGATGCTCAGATCTACGCACTGCTCTACCCGACCGGCGACCCCTGCTGCTCGAACGACGGCCGCAGCCCGCGCCCCGTCGACCCCGGCTCGCAGCCACTCCCACGAGGGAATCAACGCCCATCCGCGGGCGCTGGGCGCGACCCACAGCCCCCGCCCGTCACCCTCCCCAGGTGCGCGCTCGCCAAAGCGGTGAATAAGGGTGCGATAGGAACCGGAGGCCTCGTGGCCGGTTACCTTCTGGGCGATGATCGAGGGGATCAGCGCTTCCAGTACAAGTGCGGTGCGGGGCACTCGCCATCCGCTGAACCGTCGCGCCGCCTCAGCGACCTGCCGGTGGTGCGCCACGAAGCCCGTCACGTCGTCCAGGCTGCCAAGCATGCTCGGCACCGATGCCAGTACCCACTGCGCACCGGGACCCCATGCGGTGGCTTCGATGCCGGATCCCGGGACCCGGACTAGGGCGAGGGTCGACGCCCCCTGCGGCGTGCGGATCCCACGCCAGATGGTCCCGTCGCGATCTTGTCGAAATGTAGGGTCGCCCCGACCCTGGCGCAGGCCACCAATGATGGCGGACACGTCCACTGACCAGCCGGGCGTCCAGAGTCGACGCTGGTAGTCAGTCATCGGTACAGTCTGGCGCAGTCGCCTGCCCGTAGGCTCACGTTCGTGCAAACCCCAGCCTCAGTCCTTGCCGAGATCCTCCGCTCCGACCCCGCACGGCCACGGGTCACCTTCTATGAGGACACCCCCGGTCCCACGCTGGGCGAGCGCGTAGAGCTCTCGGGCAAGGTACTGGCCAACTGGGTCAACAAGGCCGGCAACGCTCTTCAGGACGAGTACGACCTCGGTCGCGGCTCGGTCGTCAGGCTGTCCCTGCCTCCTCACTGGCGGGCTCTGTACTGGGCCTTAGCGGTGTGGTCGGTGGGGGGCTCGGTTGACCTGGCTGGGGAAAGAGCCCCGGACCTGCTGATCTGCGATGACCCCGTGGTAGCCACGCTCGAGCCGAAGCCCGCGGACGTCGTCTTGGTCACGCTGGCGGCTCTGGCTCGCGCCCACACCGGCCCGGTGCCTGCCGGAGCCATGGACGAGGCACGCGAGCTGGCGACCTACGGCGATCAGTTCGTCGCCCTGAGCGAGCCGACCCCCGAGGATCTGGCGCTGATCACCGAGCGGGCCCACACCCCGTACATGAGCGTTGTGCCACAGCGAGGCTGGCCTGCCAACACCCGGGTCCGGCTGGTCGGCGACCTGGCCCAGGTGCTTGAGGCCAGCCTCGCCGTGTGGGCCGTCGACGGGTCTGTGGTCCTGGCCCGCAACGGTTCACTGGCCCGTGCCGAACCGAATCCCGAGCGGCTGGCTTCCGAACGTGTCACGCTCGACCTGGCCTAAGTCCTCGCAACCCGGACACGCGCCGGAGGCCAACAGGTGTCAGGATGGGCAGTGCCTCCGGATGCAGCCAAACTCAGAGCGGGACCCGTGCCGTCACGCAGAACTCGTTGTAGATGAACAGCTTTCCTGCCCAGCGCGGGAATGGGAAGCTGGATGAGCGCTCCACCTCAAGGCCGAGAGTCCCGGCCAGCTCGGCCAGGTCTGTGTCGTGGGCAAACCAGACATGGGTGGGGTCACTGGCATAGCCCCGCTCCTGGGGACAGACCAAGAAGACTCGGCCACCGGGACGCACGAAAGGAAGGTAGTCACGAAGCAGGCTCAATGCCTGCTCATGATCCATGTGCTCGATCACGTGGGCGAGCAACAAGCCGTCGAACGCCGCCGGGACTGCCAGGTCGCCGTCCAGGAACTCCTGGACGGTATAGGCCTGGTAACCCATCGAGCGGGCCAACCCGACCGCCTCGGCGTTGTGGTCGACCCCTACCGAGCCCGGCTGTAGAACGCCAAGGTTACGGCCGATTCCACAGCCGACGTCCAGTGTCCGCCCCAGACCCTGGCGGCGCAGGTTCCAGTGGTACGGGGCCTGCACGTGAAGCAGACGCTTCCACCAGAGGGTCTGTTTGCTCCGCAGACGCTCGGCGTAGTCAGGTGTATCGGTACTCAAGCCAACCTCCATGTGAATGAGCTCCCATTACAACCCACCAACTACCCCGTGCTGCAATCTACGCAGCAGATCCGCTGCTGTGGCCGCCACACCCACTGGGAAGGGGGTGAGGCTGCGGCGGTCGAGCTCTGGCCAGACCCGGGATCTGAGGCTCAGGTCCCTGGCCTGAAAAGCCGACACCGCCGATGCTCCGAGCACGATGCGCGGGGAGCTCTTAAAGATGCGCCGCATCTCCCCCAGCACTGCACCGATGGTGATCGCCCGCTGGGAAGCCATGATCTTGGTGACCGACTTTGGGCCGGTCCCCGACTGCTCCTGCGCCAACCGGCCCAAGCCCTCGACGATGAGCCGAGCACAGTCTGGTGCGAAAAGGTAGTCACGCAGGGTGTCGAGCGAGACGTAGATTGACAACGGCTGGCCGGTGAGCTGGCTGCGGCAGATCTGCGAGATCAGGCCCTGTGCCTTGGCGAGGTTTTGGCCCGGGCCGTAGATGTTGGCGATGCGCCCGATCAGCGAGGACGTGCCGGTCTGCTGACTCCACGCAGTCACCAGCGCCTCGCCGTCCAGCTTGGCCTGACCGTATGCCGCAAGGGGGCGCACTGGGGAGGACTCGTCATAGGGCGGCTCCCGCACGCCGGCGTAGATCCCTCCAGCAGATGACGCAAAGAAAAAGGCCCCCGTACCTGCAGACGGGGCAGCTGCCAGCCCCGCGAGGGTCTCACGCAGGGCGACAAGCTCAAGCTGGAGTGCCTCTGCTGAGGAGCCTGTGACCCCCGCGCCGGCGCACCAGGCCACTGACCACGGCCGGTCACCAACAACGTCCATAAACTCCGCCGCGCGCTGGCGAAGCTCCACAGCACCGGCACCAGGGGCAGACCAGTTGATGGGCTCAGACGGACTCCAGGTGCGCGCGCCCGAGCCGCTTGCAGCCCGTGAGTCGCCGTGGTCCATCCCATCACCGATGGCCTTCTCAAGGCTTTGGCCGAGTAAGCCTCCACGTCCAATGACCCAGGTCAGCGCAGGCGTCGGACCCACGGAGGTCACGACGTGCCATGCCCGTTCTGTCCCGGTCGGCCCAAAGGGCCGTCTTTGGGGTCGCCGACGATGAGATATAGCGGCTTACCCATCGCCATGTTGACCGCGACGCCAAGATACTCCGCGATGACACCAAGCGAGAACAGGATCGCACCGGTACTGACCAGCACCACAACCATCGTGGAGGTCCACCCCTGAGGGGTGGTGCTGGAAGTGATACGGACGGCAAGCAGATAGAGCGCATAACCGATACCGACGACGGCGAAGAGCGCGCCCAGCGCGCTGACCATCCGCAAGGCGCGGGTGCCGCTGGAAAGCACCAGGTGAACGAAATGCGACAAGAGCGCCCTGGTGGAGTAGCCCGACGCCCGGCCACCCTCTTCACGCAGTCGCACCGGGCACGCAGCAGGGGGGCCCGCCACCCAACCCATGGCGACATCGAGATAGACCCCAGAACCTGCATAGGCTGCGACGCTTCGCCCAATCTCGCCCAGCACCATCCTGTAGCTCTGGAAGGTGGCTTCACTCTTGCCTGTCAGGAAGGTCGAGAAGACCCATTTGGCCAGTCGCGAGCTGCCGTTGCGCAGCACATTGTGGGGCGGCCGATTCACGGGATCGGCGTAGACGAGCTGCGCGCCCTCCTTGAGTGCGACGTCCAGGAAGTCACCGATGCTGGCCGGGTCATGCTGACCATCCTCATCCATGGTGACGATCCAGTCCCCGCTGGATGAGGCCATGCCGGCCATCGTCGCAGGGTGCTGGCCGAAGTTGCGGCTGAGCCAGACCGGACGGATGAACTCATGTGCTGCGGCCAGCTCCCGGATCACCTCGTCGGAGCGGTCGGGACCATGGTCGTTGACCAGTAACACCTCGGTGACCAGGAACTCGTGGCCTGCGGGGGTCGGGGTCGGCACGGTCAGCAGGGCGATCTCTTGGACCAGCCCCTTGAGCGTGTGTTCACCCTGATAGACGGGGATCACGATCGAGACGCGGTGCGGCCTTGGTTCCTGTACGGCCATCGAGTCAGACACGATGGAAGCCTAGTGCAGGCCCGGCGTGCGAATGCACCATGCTCATGTTGTCCGAGCGTGCATCCGACGCCCAAGCCACAGGTAAGCCAGCCGGCGGGCGTAGGCCATCCCCCGCGCCCGAGCGTCACCGCGGACCAGGTCCATCCAGCTCAGCAGCCCGGACGCGTCGGCGGCCAAGCGATGATGGAAGGCGATGACCTGCTCAGACTGCGCGCGGGCCAGATGGACGCTCCACTGCGAACTGCTGAGCCGAAAGGCGGCCAATGCCGTGTCGAGCCCCAGGAAGTCGCCGCCCAGCAGAACATTGACATAGGTGGCCTCGTCGATCACGTAAGGGTGGCTGCCGTCCCATCCGCCAGCGTCCCGCAGTGCCTGGTGCCGGATCAGGACGCAGGCCGGCTCGCCGAAGATATTGGACCCGGACACGACCGCACGGCGCGCCGCCATCCTGCCGGACACCTTCCCGCTAAGCCCGCCAAGGCCTCGGCGAGATAACAAGATGTCGCCACGGGCGTCGATGAGGTCGCGCTGGGCAGCCACCAACACGACCGAAGGGTTGGCGTCCATCGCCTCGACCTGAATCCGAAGGCAGTCCGGATAGATGACGTCGTCCCCGCAGACCAGCTTCAACAGCTCACCGTGGGCCGCTGCCGTGACCCGCCCCCAGTTTTGGGGTGCGCCTCCCCCGGTCTCTGTCCTCAGCAGTCTCACCCGTGGATCGCTGCGGTAGCGCTGCAGTCGCTCCCACGTGCCGTCGGTGCTGGAGTGGTCGGCCACCACGAGCTCAAATTCCTGGAAGCTCTGAGCCAGGATCGAGTCCATAGTCGCCTCGATGAAGCTGGCGTTGTTATAGGACGGCACCACCACCGATACGCGCGGAGTCACGTCGGGGCTCACCGGTGAAGATCCTCAGGCGACCCAGTGCGCCGGAACGAGAAGTACTTGTGCCCCGTCCAACTGATCACCGTGGTCACGAACATGATCAGGACCTGCGCAAGGAGAACCGGCCGCATATGAACGATGCTGACCAGCACGAACAGCAGCACGAAGTTGACAGCCAACTGCGAAATATAGACAGTCAGAAACCGCCACAGGTCTGCCAGCACGTGACCACGAACCCGAAAAACCACAAATCGGTAGAGCACGAAAGCCACGAGCGTCGCGATGACGTACGCGCACACCAACGCCACCAGATAGAGCCCTTGGCCCAGGATTGCCAGGAACCCCGCGAAGCAGACGAATCCGAAA
>PMJN01000505.1 GCA_003157445.1 Micrococcales bacterium | reverse complement strand
CGACAGCGCATCCGCCAAGCTCTCCGCGTCCCGGATGCCTCCCGACATCTCGACCTTGATGTCGAGGCGACCGACAATGCCGGCAATCAACTCGCGGTTGGAGCCGCGTCCGAAAGCGGCGTCAAGGTCGACCAGGTGGATCCACTCGGCTCCCTGGTCCTGCCAAGCCTTGGCAGCCTCCCACGGGTCGCCGAACTGGCCGCCTGTGCCGGCAATCCCCTGAACGAGCTGGACCGCCTGGCCGCCTGAGACATCGACGGCCGGCAGAAGCTCGAGTCGGACTCTTGAGGTCACGATGGGTGAGCTCCCTTCCTGTTGTTGGTCATCGACGGTCCGTGGGGTTCGATGGGAACTCTTCACAACATTGCCACCCAGTTCTCCAGCAGCTGGGCCCCAGCGTCCCCGGACTTCTCCGGGTGGAACTGAGTAGCAACCAGCGGCCCGTTCTCGACAGCCGCCACGAACGCTGACCCATGCACGGACCAGCTCACCTTGGGTGCGGCCGTGGCCATACTCCCGTGGGGCTCCAACTGCCAGCCCAAGGCTGCATAGGAATGCACGAAGTAGAAACGTTCATCTTCGACACCGGCAAAGAGCCTGGAACCTTCTGCGGCCTTCACTGTCGACCATCCCATGTGCGGGACCACTGGGGCCACCAGTCTTTCGAGAACTCCGGGCCACTGCCCCAAACCAGGCTCCTGCCCGTCCATACTCAGCTCAGCCGACCCGTCGAACAAGACCTGCATCCCCACACAGATACCCATCACCGGTCGCCCCCCCGCGAGTCGAACGTCGATCATCCGAGGTCCGTCGACTGCACGCAGTCCGCGCATGCAGGCGTTGAAGTTGCCGACACCGGGTACAAAGAGAGCGTCAGCCTCCTGGACCAGGCGATGGTCAGCGCTTAGCTCGACGCTGGCGCCCACACGTTCAAGCATCCGAACTGCCGAGCGGACATTCCCGCTGCCGTAGTCCAGCACTACCACACGGGTGCCCATCTAGTCCTCCTCCAGCTCGGCCCGGTGCCGAGCTTCGTCACTGATGATCTTCTCGAACCTGGCGACGTGCTGTTCACCTGGTTCGACCATGGTGGAACCGGGCACCGTAACCGGGTCCTGTCCTCCGCTGAGAAGGTCGGACCCCGGCAGGGCCAGCAGATCCAACAGATCATCAAGTAGGCCCTTGGCGTCGCCACCACCGTCGACAAGAATGTCGCGCACTAGGCTGCGGGCTCCCCTTTCATGATTGCCAGCCGCCATGATCAGGTCAGCGGGCCGCCCAGCGACCAACTGGCGGGGCTGCACCACGCCCTCCCCCGGGGACCAAACGAACCATCTCTGGGTGGCACGCCATCCAGAAGGGTATGCGCTGATCACCGCATTGCCGTCGACGGCGAACAGACCGATGGCCGCACGAAGGCGGGATGGAACAGGGCGCCCGGCAAGCGTCTTCAGCGTGTCGTCGTAAGGCGGCAGTGCGTGGGACGGCCCGGCAGGCAAGACCGCAGTCCACCCCTGAAGTGGTACGACGTGAACAGGCATCAAACCACGCTGGGCCCAGGATGCCACCGGATCCGGCTCGCCCTGCAGGAGAAGCATCCCTCGCCCTTGCCAAGGCGAGTGCGCCAGCTCAGTCATGGGATTCAGAGACTCCCCTTCGCACTGGGAATGCCCTTGATCCGCGGATCAAGGGCGACGGCAGCACGCAGAGCACGGGCCACGGCCTTGAACTGTGCCTCGACCAGATGGTGCGGGTCGCGGCCGGCCAGTACCCGCACATGCAGTGAAATGCCGCCATGATGGGCGAAGGTCTGCAGCACGTGAGCAGTCAGTGCCCCCACGTAGTTGCCGCCGATCATCACGTAGGCCTGGCCGTCAGGCTCACCGGTATGCACGAAGTACGGGCGGCCGGCCACGTCAACCACAGCTTGAACGAGCGCCTCATCCAGGGGGACCGTCGCGTCGCCGAAGCGCGAGATGCCACGTTTGTCGCCCAGCGCGTCCTTGAAAGCATCACCGAGCACAATGGCGACATCCTCAACGGTGTGGTGGGCATCGACGTCCACATCACCAGTAGCCGCGATGCGCAGGTCGATCAACGAGTGTTTGGCCAGGCTGGTGAGCATGTGATCGTAGAACGGCACACCTGTGGTGATCTCGGAGTCGCCGGCACCGTCGAGATTGAGCTCGACCTCGACCGTGCTCTCGTTCGTTGACCGCTTGACTCGAGCAGTGCGAGGCTCGGCGTGGGTATCCTCATCCCGGTCTCGGTTGGCGCTTTGATCTGTCATGGTCACTGCTCCTGCCTGTGGGTCGTGGCGAGGCTACGCATCGCTTCCAAAAAAGCCCCGGTCTCGCGGGGTGTCCCTGCGGTGACCCGAAGATGGTGGGTCAGCCCGACGTCGCGAATCAGGATGCCACGATCCAGCAACGCCTGCCAGGTGACCCGCTCATCGGCAAGGCCTCCGAAAAGCACGAAATTGGCGTCGCTGCTCACCGGGTCCAGGCCCATCTGGGCGAGGTCGGCCACGATGCGGTCACGTTGGGTCTTGACGAGCTCGACAGTGGCCAGAAGGGCCTCCGCATTCTCCAGTGCCGCGCAAGCAATGGCCTGGGTCGGGGCCGAGAGGTGATATGGCAGCCGGACCAATCGCAGCGCTTGAGTCAGCTGGGCGTCGGCCGCAAGATAACCCAGGCGCCCTCCTGCCAACGCGAACGCTTTGCTCATGGTCCGGGTCACGACCAGCCTCTCGCGGCCCTCGAGCAGGGTCAGTGCGCTCGGGGTGCCCTCGCGCGCGAACTCGGCGTAAGCCTCGTCCACCACCACGATCGCCCTAGGCGCAGCGGCGTAGATCGCCTCGACGACGTCCAGCCCCAGTGCCGTGCCTGTCGGGTTGTTCGGTGAGCAGAGAAACACGATGTCCGGCTCGTGTTCTCTAACCTGGGCCACGGCGGAGGAGACATCCAGGTCGAAGGCACCTGCGCCGTCGACCCCGCGACCCCCATCGACCCATCTGGTGCCCGTTGTCCGGGTGATGATCGGGTGCATGGAGTAGGCCGGCGTGAAACCGAGCGCGACCCTGTCGGGGCCGCCGAATGCCTGGAGGATGTGGAGCAGTACCTCGTTGGAGCCATTGCCAGCCCACACTTGGTCGGGGCTGACGCCAATACCGGTGGTGGCGCTCAGATAGGCCGCCAGGTCCTCGCGCAGCCGGACGAACTCGCGGTCCGGGTAGCGGTTAAGACCTGAGGCCACCTCGGCCACGGCCGACACGATCGCATCGACGACCTCTTGGGGCACGGCGTAGGAGTTCTCGTTGGTATTCAGAGCAACAGCCACATCCAGCTGGGGTGCACCGTATGGCGTTTGCCCTTTTAGATCAGGGCGTAACAGATCGCGCACAGAGACGCTCAATGATCAGCCCACGTCTCCGAAGCGCGAGGTGATGGCCTGGCCGTGAGCGGGCAGGTCCTCGGCGCCCGCCAGCGTGATGATGTGGTGGGCAACATCGCGCAGGGCCTCCTGGGTGTATTCCACGACATGGATCCCACGCAGGAACGACTGCACTGACAACCCGCTGCTGTGACAGGCGCATCCGCCGGTGGGCAGTACATGGTTGGAGCCGGCGCAGTAGTCACCCAGGCTCACCGGGGCAAAGGCTCCCACAAAAATCGCCCCAGCGTTACGGATTCTCAAGGCCACCCCGCGCGCATCGCGCGTCTGGATCTCGAGGTGCTCAGGAGCGTAGGCGTTGACCACAGTGATGCCCGCCTCGAGATCGTCGACCAGGACGACGCCGGACTGGCGCCCGGCCAGGGCCACAGTGACCCGCTCAGTGTGCTTGGTCGCTGCCGAGCGACGCGCCAGCGCCACCTCGACGCGCAAGGCGAGATCCTCGCTGTCTGTCACGAGCACCGACGCGGCGAGAACGTCGTGCTCGGCCTGACTGATCAGGTCGGCGGCGACGTGTTCGGGATCGGCGCTGTCGTCGGCCAGTACCACGATCTCAGTGGGTCCGGCCTCAGCGTCGATGCCAATCAAGCCCTTCAGCAGGCGCTTGGCTGCTGCGACATAGATGTTGCCCGGACCGGTGACCAAGTTGACCGGTTCGCACACCACAGCGCCGGCGTTCGGGGCGCCGTCTATACCGGTTTCGCTTGCGCCGTACGCAAACATTGCGATCGCCTGAGCCCCTCCGACGGCGTACACCTCATCGATACCCAGCAGCTCGCACGCAGCCAGGATGGTCGGGTGGGGGTAGCCGGCGAACACTTCTGTGTTGTCTTTTTGCGGCGGGCTGGCGACCGCGACTGAGGGTACGCCGGCGATCTGTGCCGGCACGACGTTCATGACGACACTGCTGGGGTAGACGGCCACACCGCCGGGGACGTAGAGCCCGACCCTGTCGACCGGCAACCAGCGCTCGACGACGACTCCGCCGGGTACCACGTGAGTTGTCGTGTCGCTCCGGCGCTGGTCCTGGTGAACGATGCGGACCCGTCGAATGGTCTCTTGCAGGGCTGCTCGTACATCCGGGTCGAGCACGTCCAGAGCATTCTTCAGGACCTCTGCCGGCACCCGCAATCGGAGCGGTCGAACCCCGTCGAACCGCTCGCCCAGGTCGCGCAACGCCTCGGCTCCACGATGGTGCACGTCATCACAGATCGGTCGAACAGCAGACAGAGCCGCATCGAGGTCAAACTCGGCACGGGGTAGCACCTCGCGAAGGGAGCGAGCAGCGAGAACTTGACCACGCAGGTCAATCCGGGAGATCACCATCTCAGTTTAGGGTCAATCATGGCCGGATCCGTCATGTGTCCAGCAACCGGCGGATAATGCGGTCCGTGATAGCCACCGCGATGCCACCAACTGCAGCGCTGGTCAGTGTGCAAGGGGTCAGCGGGCTGGTGCGCCTGGCCCTGGTGGTAGTGGTTTGCGCCGGGTTGGCAGCGCTCATCAACCACTGGGGACAGCTGGGACACGGTCGCGACGATGTGTTGGCCGCACTGCGAGCATGCTTCCAACTCATCCTCGTCGGCCTGCTGATTGCCGCCGTGCTGGGTTCGTGGTGGCTGACGCTGGGGTTCATCATGCTGATGCTGTCGGTGGCCTCACTGACTGCGGGCAGACGACTAAGCCCGAGGGGACTAAGTCCCCAGAGTAAGTGGTGGTTCGCCGCCGCTCCAGTCGTTCTGGGAGCGGTCCCCGTCGCCGGAGCCCTCATGCTCAGCGGCCTGATCCCCCGCCAGACCATCGCTGTGGTCCCGATTGTCGGCATCCTGATCGGCGGAGCCATGACGGCGACGACCCTGGCCGGCAAGCGTGCCCTCGACGCGCTGCGAACTCGCCACGGAGAGTATGAAGCCGCGCTTTCGATCGGCCTCATGCCTCGCGACTCGGCACTGCTCATTAGCCGTGACGATGCCTCGCTGGCTCTCGTGCCTGGTCTGGACCAGACCAGGACCGTGGGCCTGGTGACCCTTCCCGGCGCTTTCGTCGGGATGCTCCTGGGTGGTGCCTCACCGCTGCAGGCTGCCGCCGTCCAGCTGGTCGTCCTGGTGGCGTTGCTGCTGGTCCAGGCCATCGCCGTGCTGGTAACCGTCGAACTGGTGGCACGAGGGTATTTCAGCGCCCGTCGCTGACCGCGCCACCAGCCGGACGACAGACCCGAGTCTGTCGTTGTTCGCAGTAACCTCAACGCTGTGGGCCGACCCGGGCGTCCGGATGGGCCAGGCCTTTGTCACCCAGCGACCTGGGCGACCAAGCTCGCCCTGACCCGAGTCGGTAAACATGCTCACTAGTGCCCCCGTCGTGGAGATCAGCCAGGTCCCTCACCGCGTGCACGTAGGGTCTTCACGCTCTGAGAGGGCGGATTCTTCGGTTTTGCGCGGCTGGAGCCCGCGCAGAACGGCAGCTCTGCCAGGCCAAGGCCGTCCTTGAATACTGGCGAGTCCTGGCGTTCGGTCGTGCGCCCTGACCGGATTCGCCTGGTTGATGGCAGTGGCCGTGGTGCTTCGAGCACGGCCCAGACGACCTTTCCGCCGTCGGCGGCGGGCAGAACCCCGAACGCACGTGAGAGGCCGGCGACCACGGCGAGCCCACGCCCGTGTAGGTCAAGGGCTGAGTGAGGCTGC
>PMJN01000396.1 GCA_003157445.1 Micrococcales bacterium | reverse complement strand
CAACTTGGACGAACTCGAAGAACAAGTACGCGACTTCCGTTCTCGCTACAACGGCCCAACGCTGATGGCGCACGACAGCAACGACTGATCTGTTCCGTCGAAACCACAAAGCAGTATTCCGGCCCGGTGTGACGTAGTCGTCCCCCATTGAGAGACACGTTGTGCTTCAATGGTGTACCGATCGTTCTAATTAACGTGACTCGACAGCAATCAGAGGGGTAGAGATGCAAGGGCTTCGATGGCATGGGCGCCGACAGCTACGCCTGGACGAGGTCGACGAGCCACAGGCCTGCGGTCCTGGCCGCGCTGTGGTCGAGATCTCGTACTGCGGGATCTGTGGCACGGATCTGCACGAGTACCTGCATGGGCCAAACATGATTCGCCTCGACGCCCATCCACTGACCGGCGCCTGCCCACCCATGATCCTTGGGCACGAGATGAGTGGGATCGTTTCTGCCCTCGGCGCCGACGCGCCGGGTATTGATCTCGGGATGCGAGTGGCAGTGGACCCCATCTTGCGGTGCGGGAACTGTCGCTGGTGTCGGCGCGGTGACTATCACCTCTGCGAGAAGGGTGGCTCGATCGGGCTTGCAGCTCCGGGGGGATTTGCACGGTTTGTTGAAGTTCCCGTCGAGAATCTGGTACCCGTCCCGGATGCGGTCTCCGACGAGATGGCGGCTCTGGCTGAGCCCCTTGCCGTAGGTCTGCACGCGGCCAAACGTGGCTTGATCGGCCCCGGGGACAACGTCCTAGTCCTCGGGTCGGGGCCCATTGGAATTGCTGCTTTGCTCGGGGCGTGCATGGCTGGAGCTGCGGCGGTCTTCGTCAGCGAGCCCCTGGCTCAGCGAGCCGAGCAGGCTTATGGGTTTGGTGCCACGGAGGTCTTCGACCCCGCCGTGGTCGATGTCCGGCGCGAGGTCTTCGGGCGCACAGCTCGCATCGGACCGGACGTAGTCATCGACGCCACAGGCAGGGCCGAACTCGTCGAGCTGGCCATCCGGACAACCCGCCGTGGTGGGCGCGTGGTGATGGCCGGCATCAGCGACACACAGCTCTCAGTCGACCTGCGCCAGATCGTTCTCTACGAACGCTCGGTATTCGGGTCGCTCGGATACAACCACGACATCCCACGGGTACTGGATCTGATGGCGACGGGACGCCTAGACGCGTCGGCCCTGGTGACAGGTATTCGTTCTTTAGCTGACGCCCCAACGGTGTTCGCCGAACTAGAAGCCGATCGAGGTCGGCACCTGAAAGTACTCATCAACCCTAAGGATCGTTGACATGGACTTCGCACACTCTGATGAGAACCTTGCCCTACAAAAGATGTGTCGCGAATTCGCGCTCCGCGAAATCGCCCCATTCGCTGCGGACTGGTCCGCGCGGGCTGAGTTTCCCGCGCCCGTCTTCCGCAAGATGGGCGGCCTTGGCCTCATGGGCATGCTTGTCGATGAGGAATATGGCGGTTCCGCCGCCGGGATGGTCTCCTACGTCACGATGATGGAGGAGATCGGCAATGCCGACCAGTCAGTGGCAGCGGGGCTGAACGCGCACTCGACCATCGCGTCTCTGCCCTTGGCCAAGTTCGGAACCGACGAGCAGAAGCGTCGCTGGCTGACCCCGTTGGCGACCGGCCAGAAGATCGGCGCCTTTGCCCTGACCGAAGCCAGTGCGGGGTCGGACGCAAAAGGCATTCGTACGACAGCGACGCGCGTGGACGGTGGCTGGGTCATCAACGGCACCAAAATGTTCATCAGCAACGCAGGCACCGAGATGAGCCTTGGGGCCACCGTGCTCGTGGTAACTGGCGTCAACGCTGATGGCGGCAAGCGCTTTGCGACGTTCTTTGTCCCTGAGGGAACTGAGGGGTACAGCAAGGGGCACAAGCTGAAGAAGCTCGGTTGGCATGCGCTCGACAGCCGGGAACTGGTCTTCAACGATTGCTTTGTGCCCGACGACCACCTCATCGGGGAGGAGGGGAATGGACTGCGGCAGTTCCTCGACGTGCTCGACGCCGGTCGTATCAGTGTGGCCGCCCTCTCTTTGTCGCTGGCGCGAGCCGCTTTGGAGATGGCGCTACAGCACTCGAGCGAGCGGGAGCAGTTCGGCAAACCATTGAGGGCGTTCCAGGCCATTGGGCACAAGTTAGCCGACATGGCAACAGAGGTCGAAGCAGCTCGTTGGTTGGTCTACCGGGCAGCGTGGCTCAGTGATGAGGGTCAGCCGTACAGCCAAGCAGCCGCGATGGCGAAGCTCTACGCCTCAGAGGTCGCCAACCGCGCCGCAAACCAGAGCCTTCAGATCCACGGTGGCTATGGCTACATCCTTGAGTCGCGCATCTCCCGATTCTATGCAGACGCCAAGATTCTCGAGATCGGTGAGGGCACCAGTGAGGTACAGCGAAATGTCATCGCCCGCGCTTTGCATGCCTCCTGAGGTGTCAGATGGCTTCCGCCCAGCAACCGGCAGCGCCCATTGCTCAACGTCGCACGGATCGTCCCGTAGCCCAGTGATCCGCAACGGCACCCTCCGCAAGGCCGGACTGCTGTCAGAGAACACGCCAGAGTCCAATGACATGCAACGGTGATGGCATTGGGCCGCTATCGGTGCGGGCGAAACATCTCAACGCTCACATCAGGTGGATATGAGCCAGGTCCTTCGCGGACCCACCTATGGTCTCTTGTGCGCTGATGGGGTCTGAGGTTGATGGCGGGCTGGAGCCCGCGCAGAATGGCAGCTCTGTTAGGCCAAGGCCGTCCTTGAATACTGGCGAGTCCTGGCGTTTGGTCGTGCGCCCTGACCGGATTCGCCTGGTTGATGGCAGTGGCCGTGGTGCTTCGAGCACGGCCCAGACGACCTTTCCGCCGTCGGCGGCGGGCAGAACCCCGAACGCACGTGAGAGGCCGGCGACCACGGCGAGCCCACGCCCGTGGAGGTCAAGGGCTGAGTGAGGCTGCCGCGGCAGGCCCGGGCCGTGGTCTCGAACGCTCAGGCGCAGAGCTTCGAGGTTCCAGACCACGGACACGTCCACGTCCGTGCTGGCAGTGACGGTCGA
>PMJN01000004.1 GCA_003157445.1 Micrococcales bacterium | reverse complement strand
GAGCCGGACCTCAGCTCGCGGTCTGACCCCGCCACAAGTCGATTCCACCCTCGACCGCGTGGTGGTCGATCTCGGCCAGTTCTTCGGCGCTGAACTCGAGATTGTTCAGAGCTGTGAGGTTCTGTTCCAGCTGCTTGACCGACGAGGCCCCTGCCAGGACCGAGGTGACCCGCTGGTCGCGGGCGATCCAGGCCAGCGCCATCTGGGCCAGTGACTGGCCGCGGCGTTGGGCTATCTCGTTCAGGTTCCGGATGTGTGCGAGGTTCTGCTGCGTGAGCAGATTCTTCGACAGTGACGAGTCCTCGGCCATCCGTGAGTCGGGCGGAATGCCGTTGAGGTACTTGTCGGTCAACATTCCTTGTGCCAGGGGCGAAAACGCGATGCATCCGGCGCCGAAGTGCTCCAGGGTGTCGAGCAGGCCGCCCTCAACCCAGCGGTTGAGCATTGAGTAGGACGGTTGATGGATGAACAGCGGGGTGCCCAGATCGGTCAGGATCTTGGCGGCTTGGGCCGTGCGCTCCGGAGAGTACGACGAGATCCCGGCGTATAAGGCTTTGCCCGATCGAACGGCGGTGTCCAGGGCTCCCATGGTCTCTTCCAGCGGGGTCTGCGGGTCGGGTCGATGTGAGTAGAACACGTCGACATAGTCGACTCCCATCCGCTTCAGAGACTGGTCCAGGCTGGCCAGCAGGTACTTGCGGGACCCGAATTCCCCGTAGGGACCAGGCCACATGTCATAGCCCGCCTTGGTCGACAGAAAAAGCTCGTCGCGGTAAGGCAGGAAATCTTGGCGCAGAATCTCCCCGAAGTTGGCCTCGGCCGAGCCATAAGGAGGACCGTAGTTGTTGGCCAGGTCGAAGTGACAGACACCAAGATCGAAGGCGCGGCGAAGGATCGCCCGCTGGGTATCTCGCGAGTTCTCGTCACCGAAGTTGTGCCAGAGGCCCAACGAGATGAGAGGAAGTTTGATGCCGCTTCGTCCCACCCTGCGGTAGGTCATCGACTCATAGCGGTCCTGCGCGGCGAGAAACGTCATCGGATTTCTCCTAGGGTGCAAACCCGGTCGTTGCGGGCCGGGAGGAAACCTTTCCGCCTGTCGGTGGAAGGCTCTACGTTCAATCCTGTTGGGCGATAACCAAGCCTGGCACTGTTAAGTAGTACCAGCAGTGAACCGCGCCAGCCCATGGCATGGCATGGCCGCGCGCGGCGACTTGGGAGTTCTGGCCCTGTCTGTGAAGCGCGAAGCTGCACATGTTGCCTTCGGGTAGCAGTGGGAATCCTGGTCATTGGTGGCCGCCAGGATGTCAAGAAGCGCATTCTCGCAGGCTTACTGGGCTGGATGGTCCCCGCCAAGTGAACGTACGACGGCGACCGGTCCGGTGGCCCGCTTCAGGATGCGACGGCTGACCGACCCGAGCAACAGGCCGATGAACCCGCCACGTCCGCGAGATCCCACGACAAGCAGACTTGCGCCGTGGGCCTGGTCGAGGAGCTCGACAACAGGGTCGCCGCGCACGACATGGCTGTGGACAGGAACATCCGGGTATTTTTCCGACCAACCGGTCAACACCTCTGAGACCAGGGTCGACTCCTGGTTCGCGATCTCGGTCCAGTCACCGATCCATGGTTCGCCCAGACTGGCGCCCTCCAGTGGCTCCCACCACCAGGTGTGGACTGCGGTGAGACTGCTCCCTGTGGATGCTGCGTAGGCGAACGCATAGCCCAGAGCGGGCTCGGAGGCTTCGGAGCCGTCCACTCCCACCACCACGCGTCCTGATCCGGCGACGTCCTGGCTGTCGTTACCGCGCACGACCACCACGGGGCATTGGCCGTGAACGGCCACCTGCTGGGAGACCGAGCCCAGCAGAGCAGAGGGTATGGCGCTGCGGCCATGTGAGCCTAGGACCACGGTTTCGGCGATCTTGGAGGCCGCTATCAGGGTGGTTGGGGCGAAACCGGTGACGCTATGAGCAGTGGTCTCTAGCTGGGGCGCCATAGCCCGGACGGTGTCCATGGCTGCGGCCAGGATGGGGTCGCTGCTCGCAGGTGTCTCTTTGGTGCCGAGCTGCTGCTTGTCGCTGATCACCACCTCGTTCTCCAGCGCATGCACCAGGTGCAGCGGTCCCTGCGTTCGTTGGGCCTCCTTGACGGCCCAACGAACAGCGAGCTCGCCGCAGGCAGAACCATCCACGCCGACGACGACACTGCCCTGCGTGATCCGGTGGGTTCTCATCCTGACTCCTTGGATACGGCTTCCCTGTTTCGGGAGCCACCCCAGCATGGCCGCCGAAGGGCCCCACCGCATCAGCCAGTAGAGCCAAGGTGCGAGAAACCTTGACGCCGAGGTGCGAGAAACCTAGACATTTGTTAGTACCCGAGGTTCAGATGCAGGTCAGGCACCGCCTACGCTCATTAAATGGTGACCCCGACGGCAGAGATCAATGAGGTGCCCAGCGCACCAGCGGCGTTGGCGGGCTCGGCAGTTCTGCCCGAGCGTCTGGGGTATCGGCTCAAGCGTCGGGTACTTGGTCCGGCGCTGACCAGTGACCAGATCGAAAACGAGACGTTGTCCAAGAAGCTGGCCCTGGGCGTCCTGTCCAGTGACTGCATCTCCTCCTCCGCGTACGGTTCGGAGGAGATCCTGATAAGCCTGCTGCCGCTGTTCGGGATCGCCGCGTACAGCCTGCTGCTGCCGATGACCGTGGTCGTCCTTGTCGTCCTGCTGCTGGTCACCTTGTGCTACCGGCAGGTTGTCATGCTGTACACCAAGGCTGGCGGCTCGTACGTGGTGGCGCGGGAGAACTTCGGTCCAGTGGTGGCCCAGGTGGCCGCGGTCGCGCTCATGGTCGACTACATCGTCACCGTGGCCGTCCAGTCCGCCGCCGGGACCAACGCCGTCACCTCAGCGATTCCGTGGCTGGTGCCGTACAACCTGGAGATCACCGTCACCGTGGTGCTGATCTTGTTCTACGGCAACCTTCGCGGGCTGCGTGAGGCAGGTCGAACCTTCGCCTTCCCGACGTACTTCTTCGCTGGTTCCATGGCCCTGGTGATCGTCGGCGGCCTGGCCCGGCAGGTGCTCGGAGATCTTCCGCAGTACAACCCGGCCACGGCGCCAGGAGCCATCGAAATGGGCCACGGCACTGCACTGCTGGGCTTCGGCGCCGTCTACATCCTGATGAGGTCCTTCGCCAACGGCGGGTCCTCTCTGACCGGGCTCGAGGCGATCTCCAACGGTGTCAGCACTTTCAAGACCCCCCGGGGCGTGAACGCCCGCAGGACCCTGGTGGTGATGAGTTGCATCTTGGCCTTTCTCGTCGGGGGAGTGTCGTGGCTGGCCCACGAGACACACGCGGTGGCATACCAGAGCGGCTCTCCGACGGTCATCTCCCAGGTGGCAAAGGCGGTGCTGGGGGACAGTGCGGCCGGGCACATCGGTTTCCTGCTGGTACAGACCGCCACGATGCTGATCCTTTACACCGGAGCCAACACACCCTTCAACGGTTTTCCCTTCCTTGCGAACTTCGTTGCCGCCGACGGGTTCCTGCCTCGCTGGCTGACCAAACGCGGTCACCGCCTGGCCTTCTCCAATGGGATCGTGGTCCTGACGGTCGCATCGCTGGCCCTGCTTCTGGGCACAGGCGCGCACGTCGACAAGCTGGTGGCGTTCTACGCCATCGGCGTCTTCACCGGCTTCACGCTGGCAGGCTTCGGGATGGCCAAACATTTCAGGACCTTCCGGGGCCCTGGCTGGAAGTCGAAGGCGGCGCTCAACAACGTGTCGGGTGCGGTCTGCGGCCTGGTCGTCCTCATCTTCGCCGTCACCAAGTTCACCGAGGGCGCGTGGCTGGTTGTCCTGATCTTCCCGCTCATGGTCGTCGTCCTGCTTCGGCTGCACCGGGCCTACGACCAGGAGGCCAAGCTGCTGGAGGCCGTGCCCAGTTCCCAGCCGGTGATTCGTGCAGCGCGCAGCACGGTTGTCGTGCTGGTCGACTCGGTCGACCTTGCGGTTATTCGAGCCATCCGATATGCGCACACCCTGCGGCCGACCGAGCTGCATGTGGTGCACTTCGTCATCGACTCGACTCACGCTGTCGACCTGCGCAGCGCGTGGGACGCTCAACCCGGTCTTGACCTGTCCCTGGAGCTGGTCGACTGTCCGGACCGCCGGCTGCCGCGGGCAGCCCTGGAGCTCACCGAGCGGCTGGTCGCCGAGGGCGCCTCCACCCAGGTGACCATGCTGTTGCCACGACGTTCATTCGGCGCCCTCCTGGGCCGGATGCTGCACGACCGAACCGCCGATGACATTGCCGCGGCCGTCTCGACCGTGCCTGGTGCTGTTGCCACCATCGTCCCCTACGACGCCACCAAACCCCCGCGGCTGTTGCGGCGCAAGAAGCCCGGCCCAGGCCCCGCGCAGGAACAGGCGGACCTGCCGCCCATCGATGAGTACGCGGGCGATGACACGAAGGTGGCAACTCCGGCCGGCGTGATGAACCAGCGGAACCACGTTGCTATCCAGAACGCCGCCCACCGTCAGACGGCAGTGGTCCAAGGACGCATTCGCTCAGTTGAGGTCTCTCCCATTTCGGGCAGTCCCGCCTTGCGCTGCGAGCTGGTCGACGACACCGGCGGGGTGACACTCCTGTTCTATGGCCGACGATCGATCGCCGGCATCGAGCCGGGCGTTCAACTGCGGGCAGAGGGTCGGATCGGCACCTACAAGGGACACCTTGCGATCGCTAACCCGTTGTACAGCCTGCTGCCTCGCGACCACAGCGAGTCCTAAGACCACCTGGCCTGCGCCG
>PMJN01000139.1 GCA_003157445.1 Micrococcales bacterium | reverse complement strand
TTGACCGACCTCTGAGTACAGGCTCCGTGCCCCGCTGCGAGGCCCCACCCAAGATCGTCGCGGGTGACGTGTATGGGATCGAGACGAACACCCTGCGGACCGGACGACGAAGGGCTGGCAGGCATCAACAACACTGCTTGTCCCAGTGGTCCCGTGGCCGCCAGGAACGGTACCTGCAAGAGCAAGACCTCAGCTGACCTGTCCCACATCAACGAGGCGTACTCGAGCCATGCCTGTCGGCGTCCTTGTCACGCAACCGGCCTTCGGGCCGGGACCACCAGTGTCGGGCGTGCAGCTTCGCCGCACATCGTGTGCGGTGGTACGACCAACATCCTGATGCGCGCCATCCACGGCCAACACCGGCCGAATCGACCCTGGCGCCAAGATCCGGGACACATATCTACGAGGGCGCATCTGAGCCACTGACCTGGACGTGATCAGGGGGCAACCCGCTCGACAGGGCGCGACACCGACACAGAGCCGCCCCGGTGCCGCCCGCGAGGTGGGCGCTGATACTTGGCTGGGCGCACCTCGTCCACGCCCAGCATCAGCAAGAGAACGCCGTAGATGACGAGGTAAGCCACAGATCCCAGGGCAACGACCAGGGCTGCGCCTACCGAACCCCTTGGCAGATGGGGTGTCAGTGCGCCTACGGCGCCAGCGGCGCCAGCAGCCCCAGCTACTCCGGCCACAGCCATCCGGCTCAGTGCGTCGAACATCGAGCGCCCGGTTCCGGGGGGCCGTGAGGAGCCGAGCTGGCGTCGAAGGAGAGTAGTGGTCACTGCGGCGCCGACACAGTTGGCGACGACCAGACCGGCGGCCAGCCCATAGATACGGACGCTGGCAGGCAGTACCGCGGACGCGGCAATGTCGAACAGGACCGTGGCGGTCGAGACGACGACTTGGACCAGGGCTGGCGTCTTGGTGTCGCCGCGGGCATAGAAGGCCCGCGACTGCAGCTGGTAGATGCTAAAGGGCAGCACCCCGACGGCGAGCACGCCCAAGACGATACCGATCTGGTCGGCCTGGGCATATGTCGTCTGGCCGCGGGCAAACAGGGCCTCGGCCACGGGCTGGCCGAGCACGACCAGTCCCAGTGCGGCGGGAATGAGGAACACGGCGCTCAGTCGCAGCCCCCGATCCAGATCATGGCGCATCAGGTCCAGCCGTCCGTCAACGGCGTGGCGTGACATCCGCGGGAGCAGCGCGGTGATCACAGAGAAGCCGACCACCGCATAGGGCAGCTGCCAGACAATGTATGCGGTGGCGTACAGCGGCAGCTGGTCGACGGCAGTGGCGAGCCGGGTCAGAACCAGGTACGCCAGCTGGGTGGCTACGACATAGACGAAGGTCCAGGCGGCCAGCCTGCTGAGGCGACGCAGCCCCATTCCCCGAAAGTCCAGCCGGATACGCCAGCGGAACCCGCTGGCACGAAGGGACGGCAGCAGGGCACCGGTCATCGCCACCACCCCTAAAGTGGTGCCAAGACCCAAAATCCACAGTTGCGAGATCGACAGGCTCGCCGCACTGGCGGCTCGAGGTCCAGGAGCCAGCGCGAAGAGGGCAAGGGTTGCCATGACAACCACGTTGTTGAGCACCGGCGCCCATACCGGGGCGCCGAACCTTCCTCGAGTGTTCAAGATTGCGCTGACCATCGCGGTGATCCCATAGAACAGGATCTGCGGCAGGAAGAACCGGGCCCAGGCCACGGCCAGGTCCAGCTGGGATGGATCTGCGCTCGTGGAGTACAACCGCACCAGCCACGGCGCGGCCACCATCGCCAGCGCCGTCAAGGTGGTCAAGGCTGCGATGACCAGCGTGAGCAGCCGTTGGGCGTAGTCGTCGTCCTGGTTCTTGGCTCGGGCCGCAACCAGGACAGGCACCAGGGTCGAGGTCAGGACCCCGCCGAGCAACAAGTCGTACAGGCTGTTCGGCATCGTATTGGACACTTCGAACGCCTGTCGGGCGCCGCCGACGCCGAGCACCGCCACCAGCATCGCGGTTCGCAGGAAGCCCGTGACGCGCGAGGCAACGGTCCCGATCGCCATCGTTCGGGCGTTTCGTCCCAGGCCAGGCGCCTTGGTGGTAGTGACTTGGGACTGGTCGATACATGGCAGGCTAGCTGCACTGACCACAAATGCTGGCAACGGGGCAGCCGACCTCCCAGCGCTGAAGACCAGGTGGACCAGCCGGCTCAGCCACCTGTGCCATGGCTCCAGGGCTCGAATCTGCCGGGGCCTGGCATGAGAACCCGTTAGTCACCTTGGTGCAGCTGGTAGCCGGAGCGCGACTGTCCTCATGCCAGCCACCGCGGCCAGCCCCGAGATTGCCATCTTCACAGTGCCCGCAGGCAACATGTCGAGGTTCGCTCTTCCGGCCGGGCCAGAACTGCCAAGTCCGCGCGCTGGTTCTCTCACGGTATAGGTGCCGGCGACGATCACCCGGGGCGGCCGGCTGAGTTCGCCACATCAACTCGTTTCCCGATCCAGGCTCTGGCTGGACTCCCGTTACCGGTCCCGCCCGCGATTACCGTTGCCACAGAACCGAATTCGTGGACTTCAACTCTCTAAGGGCCGAGCGTTGAAGTCCACCACGCCCTCGTCTTGGCGGACGACCTGCCCACCTCACCTGACCTGAGCGTCGCACGAGCTTTGGCAGTCCGCGCCTATGGAAGAGGGTTTGGGGACTCGCCTGGGGGCAGCACCCCTGGCGTACGCCTCTGCTGCCAAAGGTGACTGACAGCCCTGGTCGTTAAGGCTGGCCCAATCCCACGCTTAGACTTGACGTACGCATTTGGCACCCGCCCGATGCCGCACTATTTTTTTCGTCGCGGTCCCGCGCTGCGGTGAGCCCCAGACCGGCGGCGTAGGACGAAGGACGCGCGATGTATGACCAGTCGTTGTTTCTACAGACGTTGTCCAGATTCGCAGTGATCCTTCCGGCGCGCTACGACCTGCAGGAAGCACTGAGTGAACTGCAGGAAAGCGTCACTGCAGTGTTGGGTCTATGCGGCAGCTGGGTCACGATGGCCGACGACGGACGGCTGCGCTTCGTGACTTCGGTGAGCNNCCGTTGGCCGCAGTTCTCAGCTTCGGCCAACCGCCTGTCCATGGCCGGGGTCGCCGCGGTCCCGATGCGGCTGGCCGACCAGATCATCGGGGCGCTGAACCTCTACTCTCCCGAACCGCGGCAGTGGTCGGATGAGGACATGGGGGTGGCCGCGGTGCTGGCCGACGTAGTGACCAGCTACGTGGTCAACGCCTCCAAACTGCGTCAGCAGGAACAGTTGAGCGAACAGCTGCAGGAGTCGCTGGAGTCATGGATCGTCATCGAGCAGGCCAAGGGGATCACCTCGCAGCACAACTCGGTCACCATCGACCAGGCCTACGAGCTGATGCGCTCCCACGCCCGCAAGAACAACGCCAGCATGCGGGTAGTCGCCGAGGCGATCGTTGCCGTGGGACTTCACGTCTGAACGCGGCGGCCAGACTGCTGCGACATGCTGCACTTGCCATCTGCCCAGGCCATGTCTGCCTGCTCGCCGCCGCTTTGCAAGAGAGCCTTGGGGCGGGGACCATCTCCAGACCCTGCCCGCCTCAGTGCCTAGTAGCGGCGGGCAGGTCCAGTGCGGCCAGCACTCGCGGCCCGTCGGTAAAGTCGCCGATCAACACCCGCACAGGAAAGGGTCGCTCCTTGATCAGGGTCGGCACGGCCAGCACCCCCCTGGCGAAGACCACGTCCGGCTCCTTGTAGATGTCGACGACCGTCAGGTCGTAGCCGCCCGGACAGTGCCGGTCGCACAGGTCGCTCAGCCGCCGCACCGTACGCACAGAGAACGGTGAGTCACCGCTGACGAACAGTGTGAGCTGTAGCCGTTCGGGATCGGGCGCCCCTTCGGGTGCCTTCGGTTCGCAGGACGTGTTCACGGTTCGTTCTCCGCTGGCCTGACGGTGCGTCGCCGCCCCTGCGCCACCCGGTCCGCTAGCACCGCCTCTTGGCGCCGCTCGCTCGCCTCGATCAGCCGCTGAGACAGTCTCTCCTCGGCTGCAAAGTCAGCCCGCAGCGTGGCCACGTGCGCATCAACGGTCTCCCTGCGTTGCTCCAGCGCACGGGCCAGGTCTGCGGACTCCTGCGACAGGCCCTGCGCGGCGACCCGCTCGGCACTCTCGGCAGCGATGCGCGCAGAACCAGTCAACACTCCATCCTCACCGACGACCACCGGGACCACGTCCACCCCGATGTCGCTGAGCAGGAACTCGCGGATCTGGTTCGAGTGCGCCATGCCACGGCTCTTGAGCACGTACACTCCACGGTTGCGCTCCCCAAGACCCTCCATTATGACGACCTCCAACGAGGTGTCGACCAACGACGAGATGTTCATGATGGCCTGCTGAAGCCCGGTTTCCTCATTCAGCACGGTCATCACGGCAGTGATGCCGGCCGACTTGAGGTAGTAGACCTGGCGCATCAGCATCGCCGAGACGTCGAAGGGAGTTGCACCGCGGGCCAGACTGCTCACCGGATCGATCACCACAAGGGTCGGGGCGAACTTCTGGATCAGTTCCTGCATCACAGCCAGGTGGTCCTCCAACCCGCGGGTGGTCGGCCGCTCGCAGTGGAAGTGAAGCAGCCCACGCTG
>PMJN01000319.1 GCA_003157445.1 Micrococcales bacterium | reverse complement strand
CACGCCACCGGCGGCGCAGAGGGCGAGCCCCAGGCCGGTGGGCAGCAGCAGCGCGGTTTCGTTCCACGACACGGCGTGGACGTAGCGACGCAGCCAGGCAGTGCCCACGGCGAGGGCTGCGTAGGTGGCCGGGAAGCCGACGGCCAACAGCACCAGGTTGTGTTGTCCAATCAGGTAGGCGCAGGTGAGTCCGGCCAGCAGGCTCAGTGGGGTGACCACCGAAAGCCACAGTGAGCGGCCGGCGGCAAAGATGAGGTGCACGTTGGCCAGATAGGCCACCGACAGGACGCAGC
Organism: Micrococcales bacterium; assembly: GCA_003157445.1. GTDB lineage: Bacteria > Actinomycetota > Actinomycetes > Actinomycetales > Dermatophilaceae > UBA4719. The sequence continues at coordinate 3,089 of PMJN01000319.1, read as the reverse complement.
CAAAGGCGGTGATCGCCACTGCCGGCACGAGCTCCAGGGGCCGGAAGGTAACAGGGGCCAACAATCGCATCAGCCATGGTGAAAGCAGAGCAACACCGCCGGCCATAAGTGCGGCCAGGGTCGCGATGTCGGCGGCAGTGTGGGCAAGTACTGCCCCGCGTTCGTGCTCGGGAGCGCGGTAGACGATCGGGGCCCATGAGTTGTTCAGCGCCGAGGTGATGACCGCGGGAGCGCTGCCCACTAGCAGAGCCAGGCTGAGGCGACCGGCATCGAACGTGCTGTACAGGTGTCCCGCGAAGATGACAAGGGCGCCGTTGGCCAGAAACAGGGCGATCAGATGTGGTATCACGGGCAGTCCCATTCGCAGGGCCGCGCGGGTGTCCCCACGGTCGCGTTGCCGGTGACCACCCCACAGGCACATCACCAGTCCGACTGCCGCCGCGGCGGCGTAGCCCGCGGTGAGGCCGACGAGGTAGCGCTGCGGGGTTCGATTCGCTGCCAGCAGGGCGAGCCCGAGCAGTGGCCCACCTAACGTGGCCGTCAGCGACAACGCGACGAAGGAGCCCGGCCGATCGAGGACCCTCAGCAGCGCCTGGGAGTTCTCAACCACGACGAAGAGGGCGCTCGCGGCCAGGGCCAGGAGAACTGCGCTGCGCAGTGACGCCTGTACCAGCGGGTCCCATAGCGGCGCTGTCAGGATGACTGCGGCTACAAGTCCGACTGTCATTACGGACCCGCGTATCAGTAGGGTGCGCGCGCCGGCAACTCCGGACCCCGCGAGAATGCCCTGGCGCGTGATCACCGATGGCATCCCGAGGCTCCCGGCCATCATGGCGACCTGCAGGACGACGAGGGCGATGGCCACGACGCCATACTCTCTACCCAGCAGTCGGGTGACGATGGGCACGACTGCAGCGTTGGCCAGGATTGGGGCCGCCGTGCCCAGGGTGTAGATGGACCCGCGGCCGAGCACGCCCTTGCTGGCGGTTGCGCCGGCGGATCGGGCAGAGTCAGCAGGGCCGGCAGATTCGGGGCTCACCATAGGGGCGCGATTATGCGCCTACGAATCCGCGGATCAGGTCGATCACGCGGTCGACGTCAGCATCGGGCAGGCCGGGGAACAAGGGCAGCGAGATCTCCTGCTCGTAGTATTCCTCAGCGACGGGGCACATGCCGCTCTTGTAACCTAGATCGGCGTAGACCGGGTGCCGGTAGACCGGCAGATAGTTGACCTGGACGCCGATGTCGTTGGCCCGCAGGTGCTCGAACAGCGCGCGGCGCCGACCGTCGCGGATCCTGAGTGGGTACAGGTGCCACATCGGGTCAGCGCCCTGCCGGCATGCCGGCAGCCGCAGCTCGTCGATGCCCGCAAGGCCTTGGTTGTATCGGGCCGTGATCTCGGTTCGGGCAGCCTTGAAGGACGGCAGTCGCAACAACTGGCTGGAGCCTAGAGCGCTGAGCACGTCGGACAGGCGGTAGTTGAGTCCGAACGCATGGACCTCCTGGTGCCAGGGGCCCTCGTTGGGCAAGCGCAGGACGGCGGGGTCGCGCACCAGCCCAATGCTGCGATAGCTGCGGGCGCGGTCAACCGTGTCGCCTTGCAGGGCCACCACGGCGCCCCCTTCTGCGGTGGTGAGGTTCTTGGTTGGGAAGAAAGAGAAGGTCGTCACGTCTGCCAGTGACCCGACAGGGCGGCCGTCCAGCGAGCCGCCGATGGAGTGGGCGGCGTCCTCGAGCAGCGTGGCGTTGCCTGCATGAGCGACCTCGGCCAGTGCCTTGGCGTCGATCGGGTGTCCTGCGAAGTCGACTCCGGCCACGACCCTGGTTCTCACGGTCATGGCGGCCGAGACGGATTGCGGGTCGAGATTGCCCGTGTCTTCGCAAACGTCGGCGAACACTACCGTCGCACCCAGGACCGAGGCACAGCTGGCGGTTGCCACAAAGGTCAGCGGTGTGGTCACCACCTCGTCTCCGGCGCCGATGCCCAGGGCTGCATACGCGACGTGCAGCGCGGCGGTCCCGGAGGTGACCGACACCGCCCGGGACATGCCACACAGACGACCTAGATCTTCCTCGAATGCGGTGACCGAGGGACCGGTGGTCAACCAGTCGCTGCGCAGGACATTTGCTACGGCCGCTATGTCGGACTCGTCGATGGACTGATGTCCATAAGGAAGCAAGGCTCAGACGTCCGATTCCAGGATCTTGGTGATTTCCTCGGGGGTGAACCATTGGTCGTTGGTGTCCGAGGTGTAATGGAAACCTTCGGCCACCGGTACACCGTCGGCCGGTGGCTGGTAACCCCAGGCCGCGAGGTCCGGCTGCAGAACGTAGCGGTCGCCCATCTGTAGGGCACGACGGCCCTCTTCGGCGGAGATCATCTCCTCGTGCAGCTTCTCACCGGGGCGCAGGCCCATGTTGTGCATCGCTGCACCGGGAGCGATTGCCTGGGCCAGATCGGTGATCTTCATGGAGGGTATGCGGGGCACATAGAGCTCGCCACCATGCATCATTTCGAACGAGTCGATCACGAACTTCACGGCCTGGGGCAAGGTGATGAAGAAGCGCGTCATCCGCAGGTCTGTGATTGGCAGCGACTCACCCGCCTCGCCGAGCTTGCGGAAGAACGGGATGACCGAGCCGCGGCTGCCCATGACGTTCCCATAGCGCACGACAGCGAACCGCGTCGGGTATGCGGCCGCATAGTGGTTGCCCGTAATGAACAGCTTGTCGGCGGTCAGCTTCGTGGCGCCGTACAGGTTGATCGGGCTTGAAGCCTTGTCCGTGGATAGGGCAATGACCCTCTTGACCCCCGCATCGATGCACGCCTCGATGACGTTTTGTGAGCCCACGACGTTCGTCTGGACGAACTCCCACGGGTTGTACTCCGCGGTGTCGACCTGCTTCAGCGCTGCTGCGTGGACGACGTAATCGACCACGTGCATGGCGCGGTTGAGGCGGTGCTGGTCGCGGATGTCCCCAATGAACCACCGAAGACGCTTGTCGTCGTTGAAGAGCTGACGGCACTCGTACTGCTTGAGCTCGTCCCGGCTGTAGATCACAACGCGACGTGGGTCATGCTTGTCGAG
>PMJN01000384.1 GCA_003157445.1 Micrococcales bacterium | reverse complement strand
GTGGCCCAGGCAGGCAGTGCGTCCATGCTCCAGGGCAAGGATCTCAACCCCAGCAATGGTGTGGCCCTGGACTGGACAGGCTTGTTACCCGGGCACACCGCCGATGCCATCTTGGAGATGGACACGGCGCAGAACTTCACCCAGTTCCGTGCCGCGGCAAAGGACTTTGGGGCCCCGTCGCAGAACTTCCTGTATGCAGACACCGCGGGCAACATCGGGTCCCAAGCGTCCGGCCAGGTGCCAATCCGTGCCTCTGCGACCAAGGGTGCGCCGCCGGGCTACTGGCCCGCGCCGGGTTGGGACCAGAAATACGACTGGACGGGGTTCGTGCCCTTCTCGCAGATGCCAACGTCATACAACCCGCCTGAGGGTTACATCGTGGCAGCCAACCAGGCCGTGACTGCCACCAAGACCCCTTTCCTGACCACGGAGTGGGACTACGGCTACCGCAGCGAACGCATCAAGAACATGATCACGGCGACGCCCAAGGTCACCCCGGCGCGGATGTCTCAGATCCAGGGCGACACTTACAACACGTTCGCCCCGGTACTGGTCAAGGCGCTGCTGGCGGTCAATCTGGGTAGCGACCCCTTTGCCGAAGATGCAAAAGAGCTGCTACGCACCTGGGACTACACCCAGCCGATTGGCAATTCGCCGACGTCGGCCGCGGCGGCGTTCTTCAATGCGGTGTGGAGCAACATCCTGCGGTTGACCTTCGATTCGGAAATCGGTGCCACTAAGGCCGATGGCGGCTCGCGGTGGATGCAGGCCGCCACTGTGTTGTTGGCTAAGCCGCACGATTCGTGGTGGGACAACAAGCTGACCCCTGGAGTGATCGAGAGCCGTGACGAGATCCTGCGCGAGGCCATGGTCGACGCGCGGTTGGACCTGACCACCAAACTGGGCAAGACACCTGTCACGTGGCAGTGGGGCCGTCTGCACCAGCTCACTCTCAAGAGCCCGATCCTGGGGGGCGCCTCCGTGCCGGCTCCGATAGCGGCGATCTTCAACCGGGGCCCCTGGCAGATGTCCGGTGGTTCGTCCGTCGTCGACGCCAACGGTTGGGACGCCAGCAAGGGATATCAGGTCAACATGGCTCCCTCGATGCGGATGATCGTTAACCTGGGTGATCTGAACGCGTCGCGCTGGGTCAACCAGACGGGCAACTCCGGCCATCCTTACGACGCTCATTACGTCGACCAGACCGATGCATGGGTCAAGAACCAGACCTATCCGTGGCCCTTCTCCACACAGGCGGTCCGCGCCGCCGGCGGAGACGAGCTGATTCTGAGCCCTGACGGATCAGGCAACTGACCCTGGAGCAGGGATCCGGTCGGAGCCCCCGCCCGGGGTGATGACGGCGTGCACGCGCACGTCATGAGCGTCGAAGGGCAGTTCGTCCCCGGTGTACTCCTCGTCGTTGATGATTGCCACGATGAGCGCGTCGGGGCGCCGTCGCCCCAGTGCCCGGTCGTAGCACCCGCCACCTTGGCCCAGCCGGGTGCCGTTGTGGTCAACAGCCAGTGCCGGCGCCAGGATCAGGTGGGCGCCGGCGATCCCCTCAAGGCCAAGCCGTGGTCCTTCGCTGCCGTCGGCGCATAGTTCATGCCACTCGAGATCGAAGTTGGGCAGCGTCTCAGGCACGATCACCGTTGCTGGCCGTGCATGCAGCATCTCGGCCAGGGCGCGAGTGGGTGGCTCCATCGGCAGCGAGCGGTAGATCGCGACGCAGGGCTGAGCCTCGTATGCCGCGTGCTCACCCGTGCCCGGTGAGGACAGGGCCAAGGTGTCCAGGAGCGCGCAGGCGGCGACCGCGATGGCGTCGGCGTCCGCGCTTCGATCCCGTTGCGGGGCAAGGAATCGGCGTTGGGCCCGCAGTTGGCGCCGAAGCGTCTTCTTGTCCGGCGGGACGGTGGGCTCGGTCCCTTCACTCATGTCGAAATTGTGCACCCTCGGTTCGGCAAGACAGAACCCTGGAAGCTGGTTGTGATTCCCAAGTCATTCGCATGACCAACTACTTTGTGATACAAACTACTGACACGGGAAATTTAATGGATCGTGTTGGACAAGGAAGTGGGCAGCATGGCTGGCAGGGACACCAATGAGGGCGTGAGCGACGACTATCCACTGTCGGTTGGTGAGTCGTTGGCGCTGATCGAGCGCCAACAGCGAGAGACACAGCGACGGCTGCGGGTGAACCCGGCCATGTTCTACGGTCCTTGGGGTGCGGCGTACCTGCTCGGGTTCGGGTCGGTGTTCTTGACCTACCCCACGGCTGTTCCCTTGCGGCTGCCGGGGGCGGTGGCGGCGGTGATCATCGGTGTCCTGTTCGCCGCGGCCACGGTCGTTTCCATCGTGACGGGGGTGCGGGCCGGGCGGGGGCTTCGCGGCCCGTCCCAGGCGGCCGGGGCGATGTACGGCTGGAGCTGGACCCTGGGCTTTTGCACGCTGGCAGCGGTCAACAATGGGGTGACCCGGCTGGGCCTGCCCCACGATGCCGTGACCTTGCTGTGGTCGGGGAGCTCTCTGCTACTGATCGGCGTTCTGTACCTGGCTGCCGGTGCCCTGTTTCAGGACCGGTTCCAGTACGGCCTCGGGTTGTGGATGCTGGTCAGCGCCGCCACCAGCGTGTTTGCCGGTGTGCCGGGTAACTTCGCAGTGGTCTCATTGGCGGGCGGCGGTGGTCTGCTCCTGGCCGCTGGCTACTTCACGCTGCGTCCGCCCTGCCCCCGCCGATGAGCGCGATCGGGTCGTTGCCCGGGCTCGACCCTGTTATCCACGCTCAAGCCCGGTTACGCGTGATGGTGGCCCTTGCGGGGCTGTCGACCGGAGATCAGATCACCTTTCCGCGGCTCCAACAGTTGCTGGACATGACCGCCGGCAATCTCTCGACCCACCTACGCAAGCTCGAGGACGCCAGCTATGTACAGATCACCAAGGCACATCAGCGGCGCACCCCAGTGACCTACGTCACGCTCACCGAACAAGGGCAGCGCGCTTTTGCGGACTACACCACGGCACTGCGCGCGCTGCTCACTGCCCCGACCGACCAGCTTGGAGACTGAAGTGGAGATCCTCGCCCGCACCGTGCACGCAACCCGGCGTTACGGCCCGGTCACCGCCCTGGACGGCGTCTGCCTCGAGGTCCCAGCCGGGCAACTGCTCGGCCTGCTCGGCCCGAACGGCGCTGGCAAGACGACTCTGTTGCAGTTGCTTGCCGGGCTGCGGCGGCCCACGTCCGGGACCGTCGAGCTCTTCGGCGGCGACCCACGCATGGCCGCCCGGCGCCGCCGACTCGGGTGCACCGTGCAGGAGACCGGCTTGCCTCCCACGCTGCGGGTTCACGAGATCGTCGACTTCGTCGGTGGCCACTTCGCTAATCCCGTACCGACCGCGCAGCTGCTGGACCAGTTCGCTCTGACCGGGCTCGAAGGGCGCCAGAGCGGCGGGCTGTCCGGAGGCCAGAAACGCCGTCTCGCGGTGGCCGTCGCCTTCGTCGGCCGCCCCGACCTGGTCCTGCTCGACGAGCCGACGACCGGACTGGATGTCGAGGCCCGTCACTTGCTTTGGGGCGCGGTCCACCACTACCACCAGGGCGGCGGGACCGTTGTGCTCACCAGCCACTACCTGCAGGAGGTCGAGGCTCTTGCCGAACGGGTCGTCGTCATCGACCAGGGCCGAGTTCGCGCGGACGGCACCATCGCTGAAGTGCGCGCCCTGGTGCCTGCTCGGCGCGTGCGCCTTAACGCGCCCGACCTGCCCCCACTTGCCGGGGTCGAGAGCAGCAGTCGAGTCGGCGACCGATACGAGCTGTGGACCACGGACTCGGACGCATTGCTTCGCGAGCTCGTCGACTCCAGGGTCCCCTTTCGGGACCTGGAAGTGGCCAGGGCCTCACTGGAGGAGGCGTTCCTCGCCCTGACCTCACCGAGCACCCAGACACTGACACCCACCCCCGTGGAGATGGCCCGATGAGCACCCCGACGATCTTTCGGCTGACCAGCCTGCATACCCGCTACCAGTTCACCGAAACCATTCGGGTTCCGATCGCAGTCATCGGCACGACGCTCTTTCCCTCACTGTCGCTCCTGTTCTTCGTCGTCCCCCAGCCCTTCGCCCAAGACCCGAGACAGGCAACCGCCGCCGCCGCCCAGCTCGCCATCTTCGCGGTGATGACCGTGTGCCTGTTCACCTACGGCGTGGGCGTCGCCGAGGACCGCGCGCTGCCCTGGGACGGCTACCTGCGCACTCTCCCGGTGGGTCCCCTTCCCAGGCTCACGGGTCGGCTCCTGACCGGTCTGGCCTTCGTCGTCATCGGGCTGGTGCCGCTGGTGCTCATTGCTTGGCTGGCCACTGCCGCGACGCTGCCGATATCCCGGCTCGCGATGACCGCGGCCGCCCTACTTGCCGCCGGGGTGCCCCTGTTCGCCCTCGGCATCACCATCGGCTACTCGCTGTCCACTAGGGCGGCAATGGCCGTAGCCCAGTCGCTGCTCATGCCGCTGGCCTTCGGTGGTGGCCTGTTCGTTCCTCCCAACATGTTCCCCGGCTGGCTCGACGCGATATCGAGGTGCCTGCCGACCCGCGCTGGGCGCGACCTAGTCGTCACAGCCACCGCGGGCACCGACGTGGCCGGGACCAGTGTGTTGATGCTGGCAGGCTGGACCGTGCTCACCGGATCTCTGGCTGTGTGGGCCTATCGGCGCGACCAGGGGCGCCGCTTTCGGTGAGCGCGAAGCTGCAGTCCTACCCGCGGCGCGCCAGCAGCCGTCCCAGTTGACTCATGAGGACATCGCCGGCATTCTTTGCGGCCGGTGAGACAGTGTCCAAAGTGATGAAGCCGTGGACCAGGCCCGGGTGGGGTAGGTGGTGTGCGTCGACGTCCGGGCAGCGGAGATGACCAACGAGCGCGGCGCCTTCGTCGCGCAGTGGATCATGCTCGGCAGTGGCCACCAGGGTTGTGGGTAAGCCGCGTAGATCTGCGTGCAGAGGGCTGTAGCGGGCCAACATCTGTGGACTGAGATCTGGAGCCCATCTGATGTACCAACCAGCTCATGTCGTCTGCCTGCAGACCCCAGCCGCTGCCCTTGGCGCGCACGCTGGGCAGAGAAAGGGTCAGATCGGTGTTGGGGCAGATGAGTAGCACCGCGCTCACGGGGATCGATGCACTGGCCAGGCGTGCGGCCGCCAACACGGCGATCGCCCCGCCCGCGCTGTCCCCGGCCAGCGCGGGGGCCGCCATCACCGGTCCGAGTTCCTCGGGAAGCCCTACTGCCCAGCAGGCCACGTTGAACAGGTCGTCGACGGCCGCGGGCGCGCGATGTTCAGGTGCGCGCCGGTACTCCACCGACAAGACGACAGCGTTGGCCCTGAGCGCCAGCCTGCGGCACATCCGGTCATGGGAGTCCAGGTCGCCGAAGCCGCCGTGCGCGTAGAGGACCAGAGGCAGTCGCTGCGCGCTGGGCCGGTAGAGGCGGGCCGAGGTAATTGGCCGGGTACCTAGATGCAGTTCGCGCACTGAGCACAATGGTGGTCCATCGGGACGGTAACGGGGCCTGCGAAGGAGTGCGAGGTCCGGCTCGGCGGTGTCAGGTTGCCGTTTCCGGAGGCGGGCGACCCAGTCCTGCAGCTCCTGGTCGGCCAGAGCCTCGTTCACAAGCCCAGTCTCTCAGGTGCTCATCACAGGCTGGGTGAAGTCGCCGCAGCCGGGTCGCCGGCGCCCTCGAGCCGCTCCAGGATGACCGCCGCGGGAACAGCGCCGGGCTCATGGCGCCCGGCTGCGAGCTCGCGCGCCAGTCGCTGCAGTAGTTCGTTCGCAGGTGTGGCGATGCCTTGCAGGCGGCCCCTGAGCACGATCTCACCGTTGAGGTAGTCCGTCTCGATGTCCCCGGTGCGGCGCCGCAGGCTTTGCCATGAGGACCCACCGGGCCGGCTCTGTCCCGCGATCGCTCCGGGCTGCAGGAGATCTGCTCGCCGGTCCCGGTCCTCCTGTTCAGTGGCGGCCTGCAGCCCTGCTGCTTTCAGCACTGCTTCACCCTCGGCCAAGAGCAGGTCCGCGAGTAGTCCCAGCCGCTCATGGGGCCCGCATACCGCCTCGATGGCGTTGCCCAGATTGGTAAGCAGTTTGCGGTGCTTCCAGCGGAGAATCGCCTCGACAGGAAAAGAGCTGAATGTTGCCGCGCCGAAGTCAGCGGCGACTGACTCGCTGACCTCATCGATTCCCTTGGGGTAACGGCCAATGTCAAGGAGCCCGGTCACCGGTGTGGACCAGGCCTGGACGACGCCAGGTTCGAGGTGGCTCGCTGGGCACGCCACAGTGACCGCATAAACGTTGGGGAACAGGCGCAGAGCCGCAGGTTCGTTGGCTATCCCATTCTGCAGGCACACGACCGGTGTCTCGGGCGGGGCGACGGTGGCAAGGTCGACCAGTGCGGCGGGTGTCTGCTGGCTCTTCACTGCCAAGAGCACGATCTGGCGGGTGCGCCAGTCGACCTCGGCAGGATGGCCCACCGCCGGAACCCGAACCGTATCGGTGCCTGCGGGGGACTCAAGGCGCAGCCCTCTTGACTGCAAAGCCGCCAGATGGGCGCCACGGGCGATCAGCGTGACGTCGAACCCGGCCTGGGACAGGCGGCCCCCGACGACCGCTCCGATCGCTCCGGCGCCGAACACCACGTATCTCATCGGTGCAGCTAACCCTGCGTGGCCGAGGTTGCGGGCTGAGCCTGAACCGGCCCGTCGAGCGCCGTTGCGACCGCTGACCTGTCCCCAGGGCAGTCCGCGCCGGTTAGCCAGCCCAGAGTCGCAAGAGCCATCGAGGTGGCAAGTACCGCGGCTGCGCCGCCCAGGTGCAGATCCTGCCAGGCTGGCGGAGCCTTCAGCAGGGCGCTGACGATGCCGAGGGTGGCAGTGGCCACAACCAGCGCGGCCAGTGTGGCGCCCAGAGCGCGGGCTCCGCTGATGACCGACCAGTGTCGCCAGGCGTGTACCGAGAACGTGAACAGCGCGATCCCCGCCAGCATCGCGATGGTGCGGTGGAGCAGGTGCGGCCAGACCAGGTCGGCCGGCTGTCCCGACGGGCACAGGGGAAAGCTCGCGCACGCCGTCTCGGCATCGGCGTTAACCACCAGCGAACCGGAGACGAACAGCACGCAGGCTGAGCTGACCGCCAGCCAGCCAACCCTGCCAAGCCGGCGTTGTGTTTGCCCGGTGACCCGGGCGGGAACCATGGCACAGACGGCGGTGACCGTGGCACCACACAGCATGGCTACGCCTGCGATCAGATGGGCCGCAACCGTGGGGGCGGCGTTGCCGGCCAATACCGTCACACCGCCGAGAGCGATCTGCACCATGATGACCGCGGCCGTAAAGACCGCCGGACGGACCGTCGTCGCCCGCCGAGGTCGAGACCGAAAGGCAAACAGCATGGTGAGGAAC
>PMJN01000344.1 GCA_003157445.1 Micrococcales bacterium | reverse complement strand
GGTCTTCGACATCGGCGGGGCCACGACCGACGTCTATTCGGTGATCAGCCCCGAAGGTGAGGATGCCACGCTGCGCAAGGAGGTCGTAGCCCCGCTCTGGCACGCCCGAACCGTGGAAGGTGACCTCGGGATGCGCTGGAACGCACGAGGTGTCGTGCAAGCGGGCAGGCTGGAGCATCTGCTGACCGGCGGCGGCGGCCTGGCCGATGGCGTTGACGCTGAGCGTCTTTTGGCCTGGGCGGCCATGCTCGAGGCCGACCCGACATATCTGCCCAAGGACACTGTTGAGGTCGGGCTCGACCTGACTCTGGCCCGGGTGGCCGCTGTGGCCGCGGTCCGGCGCCACGCTCGCCCCGCCCAGCCTGGGCAGCCGGCCCGTCCCTTGGCACGGCTCGCCTACGTCATTGGTTCTGGTGGGGTGCTGCGGCATAGCCCCAAAGTCATGCAGGAAGAGGTGTTGCGCGCCGTGACCGGCGATATCGGTGGTGGTTGGAAGGTGCCGGACAAGGCGCGCACCACTGTCGACTCGGCCTACCTCCTGTTTGCGGCGGGCCTGTTGGCCGGCGCGGACGGTTACGGGCCGCAGGTGGGCGCCAAAGTGGCTGCTCGCGTTCTTGGTTCGGCTGATTCGGGCGACGGTAGCCTTCACTGATGGCACCAACCTTGCTGCCCGTCACCGCCGACGACGTGCTTGCTGCCCAGCACCTGCTCAGTGGGATCATCGGCGCCACCCCGCTGGAGTTCAGCCAGGCACTGTCCGAGCGCGTGGGCGGTGACGTCCACCTCAAGTGCGAGAACCTGCAACGCGCCGGATCTTTCAAGATTCGTGGCGCCTACACCCGCATGGCCCGCCTCAGTGATCAAGAGAAGGCCCGCGGTGTCGTCGCTGCTAGCGCAGGCAACCACGCTCAGGGTGTGGCGCTGGCGGCCCAGTTGCTGGGCATCAGGGCCACTGTNNTTCATGCCACTGGGTGCGCCGATCCCCAAGCTGATGGCGACCCGGGGGTACGGTGCCCACGTCGAACAGCTCGGCAACAGCGTTGACGAATGCTTGGTCAGGGCCAAAAGGTTCGAGGCTGAGACGGGTGCGGTCCTGATCCATCCTTTCGACCACCCCGACATCGTGGCGGGTCAGGGAACCTGCGGCCTGGAGATCCTCGCGCAGTGCCCCGACGTCGCGACCATCATCGTGGCCACAGGCGGTGGCGGGCTGCTGGCCGGTATTGCCACTGCCGTCAAGGCCAAGCGGCCCGGGGTGCGCGTTATCGGTGTGCAGGCAGAACAGGCAGCCGCATATCCACCCTCCTTGGCCGCCGGCCATCCGGTCCCGCTTGCCACGATGGCCACGATGGCCGACGGCATCGCGGTGGGCTGCCCGGGTGAGGTGCCCTATGCGATCGTGGCTCGCCTGGTCGACTCGATCGAGACGGTTAGCGAGGACACCCTTTCGCGGGCGGTGCTGTTCCTGCTCGAGCGGGCCAAACAGCTCGTCGAACCGGCGGGCGCCGCCGCCGTGGCGCGACTGCTCGATGCCGGCAAAGGCGTTCATGACGGGCCGGTGGTCGCGGTCCTGTCCGGGGGGAACATCGACCCGCTGCTGCTCTTGCGGATCATCCGCCACGGTCTGGTCATTGCCGGGCGTTACCTGCAGTTCCGGGTGCGGGTTCCTGATCGCCCAGGCTCGCTGGCGGCTCTTCTGGCCGACCTTGCCAGCGCCGACGCGAACGTCGTGGACATCGAGCACGTCCGCACCGGCGCCACGTTGCGGGTTAACGAGGTCGAGATCGCAGTGCAGCTCGAGGCCAAGGGCAAGGCACACTGCCAGGAGCTGCTAAGCGCGTTGCGCACCAAGGGGTACGCGCCGACATTTGGCTGAGTCCAGCCGCGCAGGTGATGGCCGATAGGCAGGCCATTGTTAGGGCTGTGGCCCGGGAGTTGGAGTAGATCGCTGTCGGAACCTTGTGAAAGAGTCGGCATGTGACTGACGCAGTTATTGCCCGGGGACTGGTCAAGCACTACGGCGAGGTCAAGGCCCTGGATGGAGTAGATGTGAGTGTGCCGAGAGGTTCGGTTCTCGGTCTGCTGGGTCCCAACGGCGCGGGCAAGACCACGGTCGTGCGCATTCTGGCGACCCTGCTGACCCCGGACCACGGGAGTGCCGAGGTGGCCGGGATCGACGTGCTCAAAGACCCTCGGGAGGTTCGACGACGCATCGGCCTGTCCGGGCAGTATGCGGCAGTTGATGAGTACCTCACTGGCTTCGAGAACCTCGACATGATCGGGCGGCTCTATCACCTGGGCCGCAAGACGAGCCGTCAGCGGGCGCGCGAACTGCTGGCCCAGTTCCGCCTGGAGGAAGCGGGCGACCGGATGGCCAAGACCTACTCCGGCGGTATGCGACGGCGTCTGGACCTGGCGGGTGCTCTGGTTGCCAACCCTCCGGTCCTCTTCCTGGACGAGCCGACGACCGGGCTCGATCCCCGGGGCCGCACCGACATGTGGGAGGTCATCCAGGCGCTAGTGGCCGGGGGTACCTCTTTGTTGCTGACCACCCAGTACCTCGAGGAGGCCGATGTGCTTGCAGACAACATCGTGGTGATCGACCATGGCAAGGTCATCGCCGAAGGCACCGCCGACCAGCTCAAGGCGCAGGTCGGAGGAGAGCGCCTCGAGATCACGGTGGCCGACGCGTCTGAGCTGATGGCTGCCGGCGCGTTACTCGAGCCGCTGGGTGTGGGCAAGGCCGTACTGGATGAACATCGACACTGCCTGAGCATGCCGGTCAGCGGAGGCGCGATGGTGCTGACCGATGCCTTGCGCAGGCTGGATGCCGCCCACATCGTCCTGGATGACGTTGGCCTTAGACGTCCCACACTGGACGATGTCTTCCTCGCACTGACCGGCCATGGCGTCGAGCATACGGACAGCTCGCTCACGGGCGCTCAAACTCAGGGCGTGCCCAGATGAGCTACGTAAGCGCTGTCGGCGACGGCCTGGTCGTGGCCAAGCGCAACCTGATCAAGATCAAGCGCGTCCCGGACCTGCTCGTGTTCACCACCCTTCAGCCCATCATGTTCGTCCTGCTCTTCGTTTACGTGTTCGGCGGTGCGATCGCCGTCAAGGGCAGTAACTACAACGAGTTCCTGATCGCCGGTATCTTCGCCCAGACGGTCATCTTCGGTTCGGTGATCACCGGGGCGGGGATGGCTGACGACATCCAGAAGGGGATCATCGACCGTTTCAGGTCGTTGCCGATGTCACCCTCAGCGGTGCTCTTCGGACGCACGCTCTCGGACGTGGTCAACAACGTCATCGTCGTAATAGTGATGTCGCTGACAGGACTGGCTGTCGGCTGGCGGATCCGCACCTCGTTCCTGGAGGCACTGGGCGGTTACCTGATCCTGCTGGTCTTCGCCTATGCGTTCTCCTGGGTGATGGCCATGATGGGGCTGCTGGCACCAAGTCCTGAGGTCGTCAACAACGCGGCCTTCATCATCATCTTCCCGCTGACGTTCGTGGCCAACACCTTCGTGCCCATCGTGACCCTGCCTGGGCCGCTGAGGACGTTCGCGGAGTGGAACCCGGTCTCGTCGGTGACCCAGGCAGCCCGTGAGCTGTTCGGCAACATCCCACCTCACACGCCGGCGCCCGGCTGGGCGTTACAGCACCCGGTGACGTACACCCTGATCTGGTCACTGGCGATCCTGGTCATCTTCGTCCCGCTGACGACCCGGCAGTTCCGCCGCTCGGTGAGTCGCTGACCGCTGCTGGCGGCGATCAGCTGGATCAGGCGTCGTATGGCTTGGCGCGCAGGACCTTGACCTCGATCTCCTTGCCGTTGGGAGCCTGGAAGTTGGTCACGTCTCCGGCCTTGAGGTCCAGGATGGCCTTACCCATGGGGGACTTCTCGCTGTAGACCTCGAGATCGGCGTTGCCGGCGATCTCGCGGCTGCCGAGCAGGAAGGTGAGCTCATCGCCGAACAGCTCGACGGTGACGACCATGCCGGGCTCGACCATCCCGTGATCGGAGGGAGCGTGTCCGACGGTGGCGCCGTCCAGCAGTTGGGTCAGCTGACGGATCCGTGCTTCCATCTTGCCTTGCTCCTCCTTGGCCGCGTGGTAGCCGCCGTTCTCCTTCAGGTCGCCCTCGTCGCGGGCCGCCTCGATCTTCTTGGAGATCTCGGAGCGGCCCTCACCCGAAAGCTGGCTCAGTTCGCCCCTGAGCCGGTCGTAGGCCTCTTGAGTGAGGTAGCTCGCAGCAGGCGTCGCAGTGTCGGTCACGTCTAGCTCCTTGGTGTGCGGGGTACTGGCAACGGGTCGGCTGGAACAGCGCTATGCCCAATGCAAGTAAGCAGGGTCCGGGTTCCCGATCTCTTGATCGGTAGAGCCCAGACCCCCGGTGCGTTTCATCCAGCGTAGCAATCTTCTGCCGATACGGGCAGAGCCCTCGCTCAGCCGATCGTGCAGGACATGACCTCGCCGGTGACCGCTCGGGCGGTGGTGCGGATTCTCGTGGTGCGTCTGACCGATGATGCCTGCGAGCCCGGGACGTGGACCTCGACCAGGCCGACCGTCCCGAAGCTGCGGTCCAGGGCCTGGACCTGGCAGGTGACATCACGCCTGGTCGGCCTGCTGACCAGGTAGGTCACGTCCACGGTCCGGTCATTGATGACCCGATAGCTCATGACCGTCCAGCTCGGCTTGCCGACTGTGCTGGCCAGCCCCCACCAGACGGCCAGGACGCAGCCCAGCAGAATACCGATCGTGGCGGCGACCCACCTCTTGGCGTCGCCTGGGGCGGGGTGGGGAATCGGCACAGGGCAAGACCTTTCGGGTGAGAGTCGATTGTGGGTGAGAGGATGACTACTCGGGATCGACGTGGGACCAGTGTCCAGATCACTATGGCCCACAACTGGACCACTATTGGGACCCTAGTCGGTCTGACAGCGACTGTCCGGTATGACGTTGAGCGGGAGCGCACGTGGAGCAGGTTCGAAGACTCATGGCGGTGCACGCGCACCCCGACGACGAGTCGAGCAAGGGCGCGGCAACGATGGCCAAGTATGTGGCCGAAGGTGTCGAGGTGCTGGTGGTTTCATGCACCGATGGCGAGCGCGGTGATGTCCTGAACCCGGCGCTGAAGAATGACCCGGAGATCTTGCGCAATCTGCCCGAGGTGCGTCGTCGCGAGATGGCCAGGGCCCAGGAAATACTCGGTGTCCAGCACACCTGGCTGGGCTTTGTGGACTCCGGCCTTCCCGAGGGTGACCCGCTGCCCCCACTGCCTGAGGGCTGTTTCGCCCTCGAGCCCATCGAGGTGACCACCGAGTCGCTGGTGCGGGTCATCAGGGAATTCAGGCCGCACGTCATGACGACCTATGACGAGAACGGTGGGTACCCCCACCCGGATCATGTGATGTGCCACACGGTGTCGATGTCCGCCTTCGCCGCGTCCGGCGACCGCGGCGCCTACCAGCACGCCGGTCGCCCCTGGCAGCCTCTGAAGATCTACTACAACCAGACGCTGACCAAGGCCAGGATCTTGGCTTACCACGATGCGATGGAGGCGGCAGGGATCGAGTCCCCCTACGGGGAGTGGATCTCGCGATGGCAGGACCGCGGCGAACGCACCATCACCACCAAGATTGAGTGCGCCGGTTACTTTGGGGTGCGCGACCAGGCACTGCTGGCCCACGCCACCCAGGTCGACCCTGACGGAACCTGGTTCAAGGTGCCACTGGCGATGCAGATGGCGATCTGGCCCACGGAGGACTTCGAGGCGGCAGTGTCATACGTCCCGATCCAGGCGCCGGAGTCGGATCTTTTCGCCGGACTCGGCACCCCCGAAGAAGCCAGTGCGCTGGCGACAGCCGGCGATCTTCATGTCGTCTATGACGGACGGAAAGAGGCCCGATGAGTCCCGAGAGCGTCGATGTTACAGCCGGACTGGGCGGCTTCCTGGCATTTTTCCTGCTTGCCGTGGCCTTGTACTTCCTGATGCGCAACATGAATGCGCGGCTGCGCCGGATGTCTTATCGCCAGGAGCAGGAGACCAAGGCTGCAGCCGAGGGCGCAGGCCCCGTCCAGCCCGATTCCTCCGATCTCGGGGGTGGCACCCAGGCTGGTTCGGACTTAGGCTGACCTAAGGCGTGGGGCTCCGCGCCGGCCAATTCAGAGAAGACGGAGGCAGTGTCATGAGCGGTCGCGTGGTGCACTTCGAGGTTCCCTTTGACGACGGCGATCGGGCTCGGGCGTTCTACCGGGGAGCGTTCGGCTGGACCATTATGCCGATGCCGGAGATGAACTACACGATGGTTTCCACCGGGCCGACAACCGAGAACGTGGGCCCTTCAGAGCCGGGTTACATCGGCGGCGGGCTGACGGAGCGCAACGAGCTTGTCCAGGGCCCGGTCATCACCGTGGACGTCGATGACATCGATGCCGCGTTGGCCAAGGTCGAGCAGCTCGGCGGTAAGACGGTAAGGCCGCGCCAGGACATTGGTGGGGGGATGGGCTTTACTGCCTACTTCACCGATCCTGAGGGCAATCTGATGGGTCTGTATCAGATGGCGCCACAGAACAGCTGATCGCCAGAGGCTCGCTCGGGTCAAGGGCAGCGTTCTTAACATCCTCGGCCGCAGTGAGCGGGACTCCTGTCAGGTCTCAGAGGCGGACCCCGACGGATGCCATCAAACCAGCCGGCGGGGAAAGTGCTGGTCAAATCGCCAACACGATGCCTCCAGCGTCTGCCAGGGCCGGCGGCGACCCCGTTCAGTGTTGCTGTGCAGGGCTTGGTTATCGCCCAACATGGAACGTGGCGGTAGGCCTGAGGTGGCTGTCCGGTCCTGAGCCACTGCGCTTGCGCAACTCAGATGACTTGCTCAGGCCAGAGGTCCGGACGAGTAGACGGCCATCGACACCGCTATGTAGTGCACGACGAAGGCGGCCACGGTCAGCACGTGGAAGATCTCGTGGAAGCCGAACCATCGCGGCGACGGGTTGGGTCGCTTGGTCCCGTAGACCACTGCGCCGAGGGTGTATAGCAGCCCACCGACCGCGATCAGGATCACGACGGCGGCCCCACCGGCCTGATACAGCGGCTTGAGGTAGAACACGGCAACCCAGCCCAGCGCGACATAAATGGGTGTGTAGAGCCAACGCGGGGCGCCGACCCAGAAGACGCGGAACAGCACGCCGCAGATCGCGCCGATCCATGCGATGAGCAACAGGCTGCGGGTCTGATTTGGCGGAAGGAGCAGCAGTGCGAAGGGGGTATAGGTCCCGGCGATGATGAGGAAGATGTTCGAGTGGTCCATCCGCTTGAGCAAGCCGCGTACCGCGTCCGACCAGGTGCCGCGGTGATAGACCGCCGAGGTTCCGAACAACATGGCGGCCGTGACGGCGAAGATGCCGGCCCCGATCCGTGCCCTGCCTTCGGGGGCCAGGACCACCAAGACGATGCCGGCGACAACGACCAGCGGGAAACTTCCTGCGTGAATCCAGCCTCGTAGCTTGGGTTTAGCCGCCGAGACGGCTGCAACGGCCGCCCCCAGAGGGTTGCGTTCGGTCTCGTGGGGTGCGGAGCTCATGTCACAACCGTAACCTACGGAACCGTAAGTTACCATCGCGTAACTTATGATGACACTCGATCGTACGCGCCAAGAAGCGACCCAAATTCAGAGTAACGTTGATACTCAGGGCAGTGATCAAGGAGGCGTGCGTTGGGGCTGCGTGACTTGATGCTAGGCGCCTACGAGCGTCGACTTGCTGCGTCCCTGCGCCAGCAACCTCTGCCGCGCCACGTCGGTGTCATGCTCGATGGCAACCGCAGATGGGCTAAGGCCAACGGCGCCAACACCGCCCAGGGACACCAGGCGGGCGCCGACAACATCTCTCCACTGCTGGAATGGTGTCAGGAGGCCGGCGTCGAGGTGGTCACGCTCTGGCTGCTGTCGACCGACAACCTCAACCGCCCCGCCAAAGAGCTGACCCCGCTG
>PMJN01000301.1 GCA_003157445.1 Micrococcales bacterium | reverse complement strand
CAGCCCATCAGGTGCCAGCCCGGCTTCCAGCACGACGGGGCCCGGCTCAGCGGACGCCGACGAAGGAGGTTCAGCCAGAACCGCGGCCTCCAGCGGCACAGGCTCAGCCTCGACGCCGATCAGTTCGGCCTCTTCTGGCGCGCCCTCTCCTGCTGCAAGCCAGCCATGCCCCAACTGCGCCCTGGTGAACACCGCGGATGCTTTGTTCTGCGAGGGGTGCGGCTACGACTTCACCACCGGGACCATGCCCCGCCAGTCGGACCCGAGCAACCCACTGGATCTGGGGGGCACGCCCGCGCCGCCAGCAGCTCCGGACTCCATGCCACCGCCGATGGCCCCAGCCGTTGGCCTCGAGTGGGTGGCCGAGGTCTGGGTCGACCCGGACTGGTACTCCGAACAGGCCAGCGACGAGCCGTGCCCGTCCCCGGGACTACCGGTGGTCGTGCCGTTGCGGACCCGTAGTCTGCTGATCGGGCGTAACTCACGGAGTCGCAACATCCATCCCGAGATCGACTGCTCGGCGGACGTCGGCGTCAGCAGACGCCAGGCGCAGCTGACCACGGATGGACAACGTTGGTGGGTCGAGGACCTGCAAAGTGCCAACGGTACCTATGTCGGCGAGGCGAGCGCCGTTCTGCCCTCCGATGCGCTGCACCCTGGTCAACGTCGAGAGCTGGCGCGGGACGACCGCATCTATGTAGGCGCGTGGACGCGCATCGTGGTCAGGCGCTCCACCCCCGAGGAACATGCCGGACTGGCCTGAGAAAGTCCGATGCTTCGGCCTCGCCATGCCGCCCGCCTGCCCGCATGGCGTGCCAGCCCATGGCGAAGGATGGCTTCGTGCACTCCATCGGCCTCAGCCTGATCCTTGGCTGAGTGAGCTTCGACGTGCCCCCCCCCCGGGTGGTCACCGGTCACCAGTCACCAGTCACCAGTCACCAGGTGAGGCTAAGCGAGGTGATTAACGGCGGGACTGGTTCCTGATCGATCCTCAGGAAGGCTCGATCGGCTGGATGGGCTGACGCAGAATCGTACGGAGCTTGTCGGGGGCCGAGGTTCGTGGATCCCCGAGATAGATCTCGTGGTGGCGCCCACGAGGCTGGGACCCGTGCTCGGCGATCGCCTTGTGCAGCGCAACGATGCTGATGGGCTCGGTGGCGTAGGGGCCGATGTGCATGATTTGTGCACAGAGTCCTTCTGCCAATCGTTCGTATCGCGCCGCCGACAGCGAAGCGATGTCCTTCTTGGCCTTCGTCGCGATGATGGCCTGCCCGATCAGTGCCGCATCAAGGGGCGCAAGCTGCATGATCATCGCCGTCCAGCGCCAATGAGCGCGATCTGACTCACTGATGGTTGCCTCACCTGCTGCGATGCGTTCCATGGTTACCGCAGCATCGGCGTCCTCCACCCACCACAACGCCTCCAGCGCCATGACCTGGGGTGCGGCACCGGAAGCTTTCTTCAGGGCGAAGTGCGCTCCGTAACTGACTGAGTAAAGGGCCTGGACGGCGTCATTGAACCCTTCACCGTTCGGGTCGCCCACACCGTCAATGACGAGGTACCCCAGCTCAGGGACATCGACGAACTCGACCTTGCCCTTTCGCACGTTGTAGAGGGCGTCGATCATCGGGTCACCGGTGCTTTTCATGGCTTTGAGCCTCGACGCGTCATTCACGCCCGCCCAGAGGCTAAAGTCCCGGCAAACGCAGGACACCGCAGGCCGTTCACGGCACCGAGCACGGGCGCTCGAAGCCCACCACCTCGCTGATATAGCCCTGGGTCCTGGATGAGCCCTTGAACGTCCTACCGGGGCGAGGCCGCTCCGGCAGGCGCCCACTCATCCGAGTTGGCTCGGTGATGTACCGGTAGCCAGCATCCTGGCACGGTCGGCACAAGGAACTCCCAGATGAGGTCTCCGGGGTCGGCACGGACATGTTTCGCCAGGAAATGCGACAGTCGGTAGCAGGTCGGTAGCAGTCAGTGGAGTACGTATTGGTAGGTGCTGGCACAGAGGGTCGGTAAGGCACCACCGCGAGAGCCGGGTGGTCGTCGTGGCAGACTTCACAGGTAGCCGTCGGGTCGGCTGCCGGACGAAGAAACAGCCGATGAGGCTCAGCTCAGAGGTAACTCAACTCAGAGTTTGTGCATCTTGGGGGTAGGTGTGGAGACGCGTCGCGTGCCTGTTCCAAAGTCAGCATCCACGGCAACGGTTCCGCTAACCGAGACGATCCGGCCCAGGCCGTGGCGGTCGTGGGCGACCCGGTCACCCACGCAAAACACCTCGTCCGGCGGGATCGCATCCCGGGAAGCATTGAAGGGGCTGGCGGGCAGTCGGCGTCTTTGCACGGGTGGGGGCATACATCCATCATCCTCCTCTCTAGGACCTTCCGCTGACCCGGACACGTTTAAGTGTCTCCCAGCGCGACCCATGGCTAGCGGGATATGGTAGTCAGCCGCCGGCGAGTTTCCGTACCGCAGCCTCGAAAACGCTGTGGTGGCGGTCGACGTCTGCAATCGTGGTGACCGGCGACATCAACGCCATATTGTGGAACGGCGTCGGTAAAATGCCACGGTTTAGCAGGTACAGATGGATGAAATCCTCTAGTTCAGAGTCGGCGCTGGCCGCAGACTCGGTCCCATTGCGTGGTGCAGGACTGGCAAACCGGTATTCGGCGCACCGCACCGAGCTGACTCAGCGACCAGGGCAGGCAGTGCTGATCGATCACGGACTGCACCCCTGCGGCGAAATACGTTGCGGTATCTATCATCGCCTTGAACGTGTCATCGGTCAGGACGTGTTCGAGTGTCGCACGGGTAGCCGCGATCGACAGCGGGTTGCCGGCCAGAGTGCCGCCCACACCACCCATGTCGACCAGGTCCAGGTCGCTGCGAGCCAGAGCCCGGTCAGCGAGCTCGGCGCTGAGCCCATATGCACCCATCGGAATCCCACCTGCGATCGACTTGCCGATGACCAGAATGTCGGGCTCCAGTCCCCAAGCCCTCGTGGCCCCGCCTGGCCCCGCCGAGCATGTATGGGTCTCGTCATTGATGAGCAGCACAGAATGCCGACGGGTCAGCTCACGAACGCCCGCCAGATAGCCGGGCTCCGGCAGGACGATCCCGATGATGGTCAGGGCCGGCTCCATCAGGACGGCCGCCACATCGCCATGAGCGAGCTGGCGTTCCACGCCCTGGAGATCGTTGAACTCGGCCACCCGCGAGGTGATCCTGACATCGACCGGCTCGCCCACGTTGCCTGGCCGGCTCATACCCTCACCGCCGGGCCCGACCACGATCAGCGACTCGTCAACGCTGCCGTGATAGCTGTAGCTGTTGAATAGGATCTTGGGCCGACCCGACAGCGCCCGCGCAAGACGGATGGCCCAGCGGTTGGCGTCGGTGGCGGTGAGCGAGAAGCTCCATCGTTCGAGGCCGAACCGGCGGGTGAGCTCGGCGCTCACCCATTCGGCGTCCTGGGTGGGCAGCATCGTGGTGATGCCGCCCTGGGTGGCTATGCGATCCTGAAGGCTGCCACGGTCGC
>PMJN01000308.1 GCA_003157445.1 Micrococcales bacterium | reverse complement strand
GACCTCCTGGGCTCCCGCCTCGAGCGCATATAAGACTGCGGCCTCACAGTCTCGCCACTCCGAAAGCCCGAGGCTGTATCTGCAATCCGAGCTTGGTGGGGCGCCGATGTCATTGCGATATGTAGGTATCAGAACTGTGAAGTCGAGGTCATGGAGCACTGGAACCGCTCGAAGACACTCCCCACGTTCGGCTCCCCTGCCGTGGACAAGGATGGCCCAGCGACCTTTGTCACCTCCGGATGCCGCCCTCTGCAGGTCAGCTGGCACCAGCCACGCCGCCAGCATCCCTATCTCTGAGTCAACGTCCACATCCAGGCACTGCAGGCCCAGCGCGTCCTGGGGGCTTCCCGTGAAGTAGTACTGGTTCCACCGACTGGGGCCCACATCCAGCTCGCCGCAGTCCACGCCCTCCAGCACCCGTCGGACGCGGCCCAACGCCTGGTCCACGTCCAAGATGGCGCCGACCCTGGCGTGGCCTCGCCCGCCGTCGAACCAGAGTCCGTAGCGACCGGGTTGGCCCGTCTCAGGTGTCAGCCCCAGAGTCAGGGCATCATCCTGGACGCTCAGAATCTGCGTGTCGTCCGACTTGAGCCGATCTGGCGTCACCACCTTTCGGGCGAAATACGTTGCAACACCGACGGCTCCAGCCGCGGACAAGGCTGCCGCAGCGAGGCCCGTCGCGGCGGCTGCGAGGAGATGATGGGGGGCAACCCGACGAATTGATGGCACAGAACATGGTCGCAGGTNNGGAGGGCTGGCTTTTGAACCAAAATGGGATGGCTTCCGCTGCATCGCGTGCCGCGACGGCGACCAGGTCGAGCTTGCCAGCCGCGGGTCGAAACCACTGACACGCTACTTCCCGGAGGTGGTTCGCGCGGTCCTTGAGTATCTGCCGCAACGATGCGCCATCGACGCTGAGATCGTTGTGCGCGCGGGCCCGCCCGGTGCCCAACGACTCGACTGGGAAGCCCTGTCCCAGCGCATCCATCCAGCGGACTCCCGGGTCCAGCGCCTGGCCGAGCAGACTCCTGCCGAGCTGATCTGCTTCGACATTCTCGCCCTGGGCGACCAGGACCTTACCGCCATGGCCTTTGGAAGCCGGCGCGAGCGACTGGAGTCCGTGCTCTCCAGCCTTCCGCTGGGCGCTCCCCTTCACCTGACCAGGACCACCACCGATGCTGCCACCGCCCGCGACTGGTTTGAGCGATTCGAGGGCGCTGGCCTCGATGGTGTCGTCGCCAAGGCACTCGCCGCCCCCTACCAGCAGGGCAAACGCGTCATGTTCAAGATCAAGCACTCTCGCACGGCCGAGGCTGTGGTCATCGGGTACCGGATCCACAAGTCGGGCAGCGGTGTCGGTTCCCTTCTCCTAGGCCTTTACGACGAGCTCGGCAGTCTCTACCCGGTGGGAGGCATCTCGGCATTCACCGACGCCCGACGCCTTGAGCTGGTCGACGAGCTCGCGCCGCTGACCGTCACCGACGATCAGGGGAACGCGATGCAAAGCTTCACGGAGCGCTCCCGATTCAGCGCAAACAAGGACCTAAGCTTCGTCAGACTGCGCCCGGAGCGGGTTGTCGAGGTGAAGTTCGATCAGATGCAAGGCCCACGCTTTCGCCACACAGTGACGTTCCTGCGCTGGCGCCCGGATCGCGAACCGCAGTCCTGCACCGCGGCGCAGGTCGACCGGCCCATCGCCTACGACCTGGACGCAGTCTTGCAGCGCTGAGCGCCAGAGTGCGCGGCGTGTTCACCGCGCCCAGGGGCTCAGACATGAGTAACTATTCCTGGATGGTCTGGACCGATCACCAGGGATGGAGAACGACTATGACGGCGGCGCGGCCATGAGCACAGACACCTTCCCCGTCCGGGGCCTGGAACCGATCAACTGCGAGCCATGGTGCGAAGCCAGGGATGGGCATCCTGATCAGAGATTGCCTGAGGACCAGTGCTGCGTCGGCCCCGAGCACAGGGTTCCACTCTTACACGAGCCGACGGAGCCCTTCGGCGAAGCGAGCACCGAGCAGCAGTACCTCAACACGTACCTGATGCGGCCGGCAGGGGACCCAGCGGCCCGAGTGTTCATCGGTTACAACGAGGCGCCAGGTAGGCCGGCAACCTCGGATGAGGCGCGACGGTTCGCCCTGCAGATTCTCGCGCTGGTCGACGAGCTAGAAGCCTCACCTGTCGGGGTCTTTCCTCGGCTACATACCGAGTCGATCGGGCAGCAACCAGCCCCGAGGGTCTGAGTGGCTGGCAACATAGCAGCGCCCCCATCCGGAGAATGAGGGACGTTGCTTTTCGTGCGGGCTTTACGCGCAGGTGAGGTCTTCGGGACAGAAATGTTCAAGAGTCCCTAACCCATCTTCGGCTTGGTCTCGCCCAAGTAAGGAAACGAGCCAAGTGACGTTGACGCGGTCTACCAAGTTCCTAGACGTCACTGTACGAGCTACCCCTGAAAATCATTGACATCTAGATGATGTATAAGGCTAGAGGACATCTAGGCCATGGGTCAGCGAATTTCGTTGGGGTCACGACGTTTTCGGCTTGGCTGAACTCTCAACGGCTCTCCCGGCATTTTCGGGAAGTCAGGCGGGAATGGCATCTCCCCCAGCCCGTGCTCGATAACGTCCCGGTCCCAGAGGGCAATTGCCGCAGAGACGTCACCGGCCGCATCATCGATCCCGGCCCAGGGGTCGCCGTCGGCGGCAAGAATCGCCGGCACCGTACCTACCGTGAAATCGCCGACCCTGACATCGGCGAGTCGATCCCACGGGACAGGCATCGAAACCGGTGCGCCCGGCAACGGCCGGGGGCTGTAGGCCGATGCCATCGTGCGATCACGGTTGGCCTGATTGAAGTCGACGAAGACCTTCTGGCCGCGTTCTTCCTTCCACCACGCCGTGGTGACCGCCTCGGGCATGCGACGTTCGAGCTCGCGCGCGATCCCGATGACACCGTGTCGCACATCGAGGAACTCGTGGGTCGGGTTAACCCGGGCGAAGACGTGCACGCCACGGTTGCCGGACGTCTTAGCCCAGCAGGTGAGGCCGATCTCCTGCATCACCTCCTTCAGGGCCAATGCGGCCCGCACTGCGTGCGCGAAGCCCGTCCCGGGCTGGGGGTCAAGGTCGATCCGCAGCTCGTCGGGATTGTTGATGTCGGCGCTACGGACCGGCCATGGGTGAAAGGTCAAAGTGTTCATCTGCACCGCCCAGATGGCAGTGGCAATCTCGTCGATGACCAGCTGCGGATGACTGCGGCCCGA